>JAGPGT010000215.1 GCA_018055905.1 Phycisphaerae bacterium | reverse complement strand
CATTTCGCCGAAATCCGTTGACACGACTGTAACAGGGCCCTATCATGCGCAACTTACCGCTCGGGATAATCAGTGGTGGTCCTGGAAGATTGGTCGCACGAAAGTCACAGACCGGTAACGACAGCATGGGGGGCGGCGCAGGCAGTACGTCTTATCCCCGCTCTCGATACCCCCACCGCGAAGGGTGTTTCTGTTGAGGAAAATTTGCTTATGAGTGACTACATCGTACTGGTCAAGCAGGTTCCCGACGTCTCGCAGATCACGGACAATGCGTTCGACCCGGAAACGGGCACGCTTGTTCGTTCGCGTTTGGCCAACGTGATCAACGAGCTGGACGCACAGGCGCTGGCGTTCGCGAGCCATATGAAGAAAATCAGCGGCGACGCCAAGGCCCGGATCGTCGCTGTGACCATGGGGCCGCCGATGGCGGTCGAGGTTCTGCGATACAGCCTGGCCCGGTCGGTCGATCAGGTTGTTCTTTTGACCGACAGAGCCTTGGGAGGGGCCGACACCGTAGCCACCGCCAACCCGCTGGCCTGCGCGATCCGTCGGATTGTCAAGGAGATTCTCAACTGCGGCGACAACTACTACGTGGTTGCCGGTATGCAGTCGGTCGACGGGGATACGGCCCAGGTGCCGGCGCAGCTTGCTGAGGAGTTGAAATTGCCCTGCATCGCCTATGTGACCGGCGCCACCTGGAAGAACGACCGCTTCGAATTCACCCGGATCATCAGCGGCGGAAGCCAGACGGTCGCAGCGAAGAAACTGCCGGCTGTACTGACCGTCGCCAAGTACGAATACCCGTTGTTTGCGACGTTTGCCGGTACGCGATGGGCGGCCAAGGCCCCTGTGATTCAGTGGGGCGCCGAGGATATCAAAGCGCCGCTGATCGGCGCCAAAGGATCCAAGACCGCCGTGATCCGCGTTTTTCCGCCGGCCAAGAGCACCCGCAAATGCAAGCAGGTCCACGACGCCAAGGAACTGGCCAAGATTATCGTCGAGGGTTTCAAGAAGGGCAACGGCCAAGTCTCCGGCGGCAACAAGCAGGACGGCAAGTACGTCCTGCCCAAACGCCGGGCGAGATTTTATGATCGTCCCTTCGAAGCGACGGTCAAGGAGCAGGAAGACTACGATCTGCTGGCGAAAGTCCTGAAAGATCTGGGGGTCGAGAAGGTTGAGCAAATTGATGAGGCCCTGCAGGCGAAAGTCATCGCCGCCGTGGGGGGCAAACTTCCCCAAAAGGCGGTCGAGGACATGTTGGTCGGGATGAAAGCGATGGAGCCCGCTTTCCAGGGTGAGGTCTGGGTTGTGGCCGAACATGCCGATGGGGTTGTGCATCCGGCGACCTTCGAATTGACCGGTAAGGCCCGCGAATTGGCCGATTCACTCGAAACCAAAGTCGGCGTTTGCATCGCAGGCAAAAATGTCACCCATATGGCGGAGGAGTTGATCGCCGCCGGTGCGGACAATGTCTACGCGATCGAGCACGATCTGCTGGCGGAGTTCGACCCCACGGCCTACCGCAAGGTGATCTCCGACGCGATCGACAAGTACGTTCCCCAGATCGTTCTCTATGCCGCGACGCCTCAAGGACGAAGCCTGGCGCCGATGGTCTCCTACCGAACCGGTTGCGGCCTGACCGCCGATTGTACCGGACTCGACATCCGCGACAGCTCACGAAAGGGCGAGATCGGCCTGCTCTTGCAGACCCGTCCGGCCTTGGGCGGCAACGTCATGGCGACGATCCGTACGAAAAGTTCCAAGTGCCAGATGGCGACCGCCCGTCCCGGCGTGATGAAGCGTATCCCTGCCGACCCTTCGCGCAAAGGCAAGATCATTCACCACAAGGTCGACCTGACGGACGACGACGTCAGCCTGGAGATCATCAAGACCGAACTGGGTCACGGCGCGGTGAACCTGCACGCCGACGCGATTGTTTCCGGCGGCAAGGGGATGCAGAGCCGCGACGGTTTCGACCGGCTTGTCGGCCATCTGGCCGGGGCTTTGAGTCGCAAGCTTGAAACCGAAGTCGAGCGAGGCGCATCGCGAGCGGCCGTCGAGCAGGGCTACATCGAACGCATCCATCAGGTGGGCCAGACCGGCACCTCCGTCGGTCCCAAGCTCTACGTCGCGCTGGGCATCTCAGGCGCCATCCAGCACATGATCGGCGTCGCCAACAGCGGCACCATCGTGGCGATCAACAGCGATCCGAATGCCTCGATCTTCAAGCAGTGCGACTACTACATGGTCGGAGCCGCCGAGGATGTGGTGCCCAAGCTGGTCGAGGCCTTGCACGAAGTGTGAACACGAGAATGACGTACGGGCGACGCATGCGCCGCCCCTACAAGGGACTATAATCGAGAGGTAGAACGTGCCTAATCACAGTGACTTCAACAAGACGTCGGTCCTGGTTGTGGGCGCCGGCCCGGCCGGGCTCTCGACCGCCATCCAACTGAAGGTTCTCAAGCCCGAAATCGATGTCTGCGTGATCGATAAGGCTCTGGATTTGGGCTATCACAACCTCTCCGGCGCGGTGCTGGAGAAAGAGCCGCTGAGCACGTTGCTCGACGCCGCCAAGCCCGGTTGGCGAGAGACCGACGAGGCCAAGCAGGTCCTGGCCAACGTGATCGACAAGGACGATATTCTGTTCCTGCTCGGCAAGAACCTGGCGTTCGGGATCTTCCCGATGATCAAGATGGCCAAAGGCATGGGCCTGGCCTTTGGGCAGATGATCCATCACGGCGACTATTCCGTCTCGATCAGCCGGCTGACGAAATGGCTCGGCGGGATCGCGCGGGGTATGGGCATCGAAGTCCTGACGGGCTTCGCCGCCGACCATGTGGTCCACAACGGCGAACTGATCGCCGAGGGCGTCAAATTGGTGGACCAGGGCATCGACAAGGAAGGGCACAAGCAGCCCAACTATACCGAAGGCGAGACGATCGAGGCCAAGTTCATCGTTCTGGCCGAGGGGTGCGACGGTCTGGTCACCGAACGATTCGTCGAGAAGGCGGGCCTCAAGCGTCATTCGCCGCAGCTCTATTCGCTGGGCGTTAAGGAGTTGATCAAGGTTTCGCCTGAGCAGTACAACAAGTTCACCCGCGGTCGGGTCGTCCATGCGATGGGCTACCCGATCTGGACCCCGGTCCTCGGTCCCGGCATGTTCGGCGGCGGCATCGTCTATGCCGGCGAGCAGGACCATCTGGCGGTCGGCATGATCGTCGGCCTCGACTGGAAGTATCACGACTTCAACACGCAGGACGCGCTGGCGCGTTTCAAGGAACACAAGTTCGTCAAACCGTTCATCGAGGGCGGTACGGTCGTCGAGGCCGGCGCCAAGATGATTCCCGAGGGCGGTTGGTGCGCCGTCCCGCGCGACCCCGAGACCCAGAGCATCGGCAAAGGCAATGTCATGATCTTGGGCGACAGCGCCGGGTTCGTCAACATGCTCAAGATCAAGGGCCTGCACAACGCCATCAACTCCGGCATCCAGGCTGCCAAGGCGATTGTCGCCTCGCTTGACGATCCGGGCTCGGCGGCAGTCAAGTACACTGCCAATGTTGAGCAATCCGCCATTGCCAAGGAGATGAAAAGCGCCAAGAACTTCCGCCAGACGGTCGCCAAGTTCGGTCCGCTCCAGGGGATGCCCCTGTCGGTCCTGAACAACTGGCTGCCGCACTTCCAGGTCGAGAAGGACTACGAGGCGATGACCGCGGCGACGTACAAATTCAAGCTCGAAAAGGCTTTCGACAAGGACGCCTTCACTGCGGTTGCGGCCACGGAGCATCGTGAGGAGCAGCCCTCGCATCTGAAGATCCTTGATCCTACGATCTGTGTGACAAAATGTAAGCCGGTTTTCAAGGCCCCCTGTGTGACGTTCTGCCCGGCGGGTGTCTACGAGGAGATCCACGACCAGCCCAAGGCCGCCAACCCGTCGAACTGTCTGCACTGCAAGACCTGCCAACGCAAGTGCCCGTTCGACAACATCCGCTGGACGGCCCCCGAAGGCGGCGGCGGCCCGCGGTACAAACGGATGTAGGGCCCCCCGGCGCGGTCCCCGTTGAGTTCTCCGGTTCGCTGCCTCAGTTGCGGATGTTGCCGCCGAACAGTCGGCTCATCGTTTTGCGAACAGATTGCCGGGTAACTGCTTGATCAGGCCCTTGAGACGCAGTGACATCACCGCGGCGTTGACCGCCCCGGCCGGGAGGTCGACGTCTGCGATGATTTCGTCGATGTGTACGGGCTCTTTGCCCAGGGTTTCGTAGATCGTCTTCTCGTGGCCCCTGAGGTTGAACTTGGCGGTGTCGAAGAGCGGCGCTTCGACCTTCTCGGTCGCCTCCTTTGCGGCAGTCGTCGTGTGGTCCTTTAGTTGATCGCCCACGTAGCCCAGGGCCTCCATGACGTCCTCGACCGATTCGACCAGCCTTGCGCCCTGTTTGATCAGGCTGTGTGCCCCCTGGCTCAGGGGCGAATCGATTTTGCCTGGAATCGCCATGACCTCGCGATTGCTCTCCAAGGCGGTTTTGGCGGTGATCAGGGCCCCCGAACGGAGACTCGCTTCGATGACGATTGTCCCCAGGGACAGGCCCGCGATGATCCGGTTGCGGGGCGGGAAGTGCTCCGCCAGGGGTTCGGCCCGCAGGGGAAGCTCGCAAATGCAGGCGCCTGAATCGCTTATGAGATCGAAGAGCTTGGCGTTCTCCGGCGGAAAGACGTGGGACAGGCCGCAGCCCTGGACCGCAATCGTCCGGCCCTGGGCGGCCAGGGCCCCGCTATGGGCGGCGGTGTCGATCCCCCGAGCCATCCCCGAGACGATTGTAAAGCCGGCGGCCGCGAGGAGATGGGCAAACCGCGACGCCTGCTCCTGGCCGTAGAGGCTGCACCGCCGGGAGCCGACGATGGCTACGCTCAGCGTGTCCTCGCGGGCGAGCGTACCCTTGACGTACAGCACCGGTGGCGGGTCGTAGATCTGCTTGAGCATCGCGGGATAACGGGGGTCCTTAATGTGTACGAGCCAGACGCCCAGCTTATTCGCCAACTCCAGCTCTTCGCTGGCATCGAACTTGTCTCGACTGGCGGCGATCCGTTCGGCGGTCTTGAAGCCGATCCCTTCGACCTTGGTCATTTCGTGGACGGAGGCCCCCAGCACGCGGTCGATTGATCCGAACCGTGCCAGCAGTCGGCCGAACGTGACGGGCCCGACCTCGTCGGCTCGGATCAGCTTGAGCCACAGAGCGATGTCCTTCGAGTTGTCAGGGACCTGCGACATCTCTCCTCATCTCGTGCGGTTTCCTCAAGGGTACAAACCCAATGTACCCGGACCCTCGGACCAAGTCAAGCAATTCCCGGCCCAAGGGCGGTCGGCTTGTGGCGGCGGATTCGATTGCGGCTGCAGGCGGACCGTTCATCTCAGGGGTTCTGCCCCCAGGGATTCGGAAGCCGCCGTCTGATTTCGGCCGCCCTTTCTCTCGGATGCGTGACGCGTGGTTCGCTCGGAATGTGTGTTTGCGTCCGGCCTTGTTCCCGTTTAGAATGCAGGCGTTGTTTTCGACAGTATCGAGGGTTCAGACAAGGAGAAATGACATGCGTTTAACGAAGGTTGTGGCTCTGGTGGCGATGGCGGCGTTGGTGTTCTGCATGGGCGCCCAGCCGGCGGCGAAACCCACGCCGATCAAGGTCCTGCTCATCACGGGCGACGACGTGGGCGCCCATCCCTGGCGCGAGATGTCCGAGACCACGCGGGAGATCCTGGTCAACGCCGGCAAGTTCGACGTCAAGGTCGTCGAGGACCCGCTGATTCTCGAATCGGCGACGGCCTTGAAGAACTACGACGT
>JAGPGT010000214.1 GCA_018055905.1 Phycisphaerae bacterium | reverse complement strand
CACATGATGGTGTTTCTCGACAGCCCCATGGCCAGCGCGATCACAAGGGTATTCCGACATCACCCCAACCTCTTCGACGCACAGATGCGACACTTGATGCAGAAACACGAGTCGCCGTTCGAGTTCGACGGCCTGAAGTTCACCGAGAGCACCCAAGAGTCCAAGGCGATCAACGCGATCAAAGGCACCGTCATTGTGATCGCAGGTTCCGGGATGTGCACCGCCGGACGGATCAAACACCACTTGGCGAACAACATCGCCCGCCCCGAGAGCACGATCATGTTCGTCGGCTACCAAGCTGTTGGCACGCTCGGCCGACGGATTGTCGATGGAGACCCGGAGGTGCGAATCCTCGGGGCCAACTATCCTGTCAAGGCGAAAGTCGTCCAGATCCACGGTTTCTCCGCCCACGCGGACAAAGAAGAACTTCTGGAGTGGCTCGGGTCGCTCAAAAAGACGCCACGAAAGCTTTTTATCATCCATGGCGAAGCTCAAAGCGCGCAACACTTCGGTCAGTTCATTCGCGAGCGAACCGGCTGGGATGTCGCAGTCCCGGACTACCAGGAAGAAGTGATCCTCAACTGAAACTATCCCCAAGATGAAGAATCTTCCCCGCTTGGCAGAATCGCTCCTTGGTGAGAATCAGTCTTCCGGAAGAGGCTTATCCCTTGTCTCCGGAGCCCAGATCAGGGCGATCATGCCAAGCACGAAGATCAGCGACAACACCATGGCGGCTTTGCGGAAAGGCTCATCCACGCCGGCGCGCGTCAGTTGGCTGTTCACATAGGCCAGCATCAATGGGAAAGGAGCGGCCAGATAGCGAACCGTGTTGTAGCAGAACCCCACGCCTGTGCCACGAAGCCGTGTGGGAAACAACTCCGGAAAGTAGATCGAGTAGCCGCCAAAGACCGACAACTGGGCGAACCCCATCATCGGCAGCATCCAGTAAGCATCCCGGCCCGAGCGTAGACTGTTGAAGACGAAGACCGTAACGATCCAACAAAGTAGGAAAGCAACGAAGAAGGCAGGACGCCGACCGAACCGCGTCGCGATGACGGTAAAAATCAACATGCCGAAAAAGGACCCCACGTCCTGCAAGGCCATCCCATAACCTCGCACAATGTCAATGACTCGTTGCGGCTGTCCCTGCAGGGCCGTGGAAATCAGTTCCGGGGAAAAGAAGCCGATGCCCCACAATCCGGCCATGCCGGCCAAGCCCAGGCATACCCCGACCAGGAGGTTGCGACGCCAGAGGGGGTGACGTACCATGTCGGCAATCGAGCCAAAACGTCTGGATGCGTCTTGACTTAGGCCCACCCGGCGTTTCGCCTCCTTCCAGAGATCGGGTTCTCGCAGAAAAAGAAGGATCGGGACCACCAGAATCGCGGGCAGAACGCCGATAAAAAACATGATTCGCCAGCCGGAGAAGCCGAACAAAACATTCGCTTGCCCCGGATGTACCCTGGTGCTCACCAGGGAGGCGATGATGTTGCCCAAAGCCGAAACGGTCTGGAGCAAACCCAGAGCTACCGCGCGGAACCGGGCGGGAACACTCTCGGCCACCAGGGTGGTGGCGGCACCGAACATGCCGCCGACGCCAAGACCGACGAGAAAACGGTAGAACAAGAATTCCATACCCCCGCGGGCAAAGCCAGACAAGCCTGTGAATCCGGAGTAGATCAGCAGCGCCACAACCATCGTCTTGACTCGTCCCCACCGATCGCTCATCATCCCCAGGACGATGCCGCCGGTGGCCCAACCAATCATCATCACGCTCGTGGCCCCCATCCCCCAGTTCTTCACCGTGGTGTCGGCAGCTGCGGATCCGCCCAACATTTCGCGGAGAGCGGGCTCGCGACAGAGGGTGAAAATCCGCTGGACCATGCAGTCGAAGAGCCATCCGCTGGAAGCAAGAATCACGACCATCCAGTGGTAGAAGGTCAACTCTTTCCACCATGGCGTCTCAACGGAAAGTTTGTTCGGGATTGCCGGGTCAGCCATTTATTTGGACTCCTTTTCCCAGGTTCTGCGGCACAGAAACAGGCGCCCTTTGGTCGGACTTCCACAAGACACTACAAACCGCAGTGTACTATACTGAGACTCTTGGACCAACTGATTTCCCGGCAAGGCTCAGCGGTTACGGCATTTCCTTTTGTTCCTCCCCGTGGGCGGCAATGCGGAAAGTGTGCAAAGCCAGCGACAAGGGGGAAGGTTCGTTCGGATCGTTCACACTTGCGAGACTTGGAGCATACGCCGATAGATCGTCGACACGCAAGTCCCCCTGGAGGCGGGTCAATGGTACTGGAGGACGACATCCCCGAGGCGGCAGGTCCCCACCGGTGCCATCGTGCCACTGGGTCACACCCACGGGAACATCGAAAACCAAGGCTTCAACGAACTGGTCAACCCGTGACATCCCGACCCCGTGTGCCGCCATGACCGCACGGCTTCGGAATCGGCATCGCTGGTCCGGATTGACAGCTTCGGCGGCGAGGGAGTACACTTTCACCTGGTCGCAATCGCTGGGCAGCGTCCGAACGACTCGAATACCCCAAAGGGGAGCAGACATGAAACGACTCTGGGTCAATGTGGTGCCGTATAAGAAGGAAATCGCCATCGCGGCGTTGGAGAGCGGGGCCGAGGCGCTCGTACTGCCCGAGGGGCAAAGCGGGACCGTCCGCCAGTTCGGCAAGATCAAGACGGTCGAGCCCGGCGGAGACCTGAAACCCGGTGTGGACGTGGAGTTCATCGACGTCGCGAGCAAGGCCGACGAGGACCGCGCGGCCAGCGTGCCCGCGAACAAACTGGTCGTGCTCAAGATGCTCGATTGGACGATCATCCCCATCGAGAACCTGCTGGCCCGCCGGGGTGGGAACCTGCTGGTGCAGGTCGCCAACAGCGAGCAGGCAAAGCTCATGGTCGAGATTCTGGAGAAAGGCGTCGACGGCGTGGTCCTGGACACCACCGACGTCAACGAGATCAAGAAAACCGCGGAGGTGATCCACGGCGTCGGCGAGCGGATCGAACTTGTCGAAGCGACGGTCAAGTCCGCCCGACAGCTTGGCATGGGCGACCGTTCGTGCCTGGACACCTGCACGCAGATGGCCCTAGGCGAGGGCATGCTTGTGGGCAACACGGCGTCGGGTTTCTTCCTCGTCCACTCGGAGTCGATCGATAATCCGTACGTCGCGTCGCGTCCCTTCCGCGTGAACGCCGGCGCAGTCCACGCGTACATCCTCACGCCCGGCGCCAAGACCAAATACCTCGCGGACTTGAAGACCGGCGACGAGGTCATGCTCGTGGACTTCCAGGGCCGAACGCAGGTGGCTTACCTGGGGCGCAACAAGATCGAGCGGCGGCCCATGATGCTGATCGAGGCAGAAGCCCAGGGTCAGCCGATCAGCCTGGTCCTGCAAAACGCCGAGACGATCCGCCTGGTGGACCCGCAGGGCAAGGCGATCTCGGTCACGAGCCTCAAGCCCGGCGACAAGGTCCTGGCCCACGTCGAGAAGGCGGGCCGCCACTTCGGCATGAAAGTCGAAGAGAGCCTGATCGAGCGATAGGTATGCCAGACTCTCGTGGGAATCCACTATTGGAGGTCGCGCCGCAGCCATCGTCCAACCGCGTCAAGTCTTCGTCAATCCCTTCTCCCAGCGCGTACAATCCCTCGCAATAACCCAAAGTGTCACCTAATCTCCAGTGACTTTAATTGTTCCGCGATGTCGCGGATGCCGTAGCGCCGGTAGAACTCCAGAGTCTTTTGCCACAGGTCTTCCGACAACCGCTGGGGGATTTGTTCGAGGATCGCTGTCGGGATCGTCTTGTAGTAGGCCTCGGCGATCGAGCCGGCGATACAGGCCTGGGTGTCCGCGTCACCGCCGAGAGAGACGGCGTTGCGCACCGCATCCTCGAAGGAGGTCGAATCGAGGAAGGCGATGATCGCCTCGGGGACCGAGCCCTGGCAGGTGATGTCGGTGGCGTAGTCGGGCCGGATCGCGTCGATCGTTCGGGAGAGGTCGTAGCCGAAGCGGTCCTGGATCACGGTTCGGATCATTTCTTTGTCCTGGCCGATCCGGGCGAGGAAGATCGCCAGCGCGGTCGCCTGCGCCCCTTTGACCCCCTCGGGATGGTTGTGCGTGCACTCGGCGGTTCGTGCGGCCTCGTCCAAGACCTGTTGTTCCGTTTCGAAGGCGTGGGCGACGGGGCTGACCCGCATGGCCGAGCCGTTGCCGAAGCTGTTGTACGGGGCGTATCCCGGCGTCACCATCCAGCGGAGGAACCGCGGGCCGTAGCCCCGCATCGGGTGGCGGCGGGCGTAGGACTTGATCGCCCGGACGTAATTGCGGTCGGTCAGAATTGCGTCGGCGACCGCGATGGTCAGCACGCTGTCGTCGGTATAGGTCGAGAAGCGGGTGAACAGCGTGAAGTCCTTCCGCTTCGTTCGGAAGTTCTCATACACCGACCCAATGATGTCCCCCGCAATCGCTCCGATCATACCGGATCACCCCTTGCCCGACGGTTTCCAGTCAGATCCGTACCTCATTGGCGTTGGGAACCCGGAGCCGAAATGTCACCCGGCTATCCGAATGAGTTACCGGCAACACCAGCGACTGCCTCGCCATGGCCAACATCAAAAAAAATGACAGATTCCTCATAAACATCTTCCCCAGAAGACCTTTTTGCCCAGGGGACAAGCCATCACGGGTTCCCTTGGCCGTCGTGGAAGGACAGCGGGTCTTCGATCGGCTCCAGGTGCGTAATCACGTTGGCGCCGGGGAGGACTTGGCGGATTTCCCCTTCAATGTCCTCGACGACGTGGTGTCCTTTGTGTGTGGTCCATTTACCCGGCACCAAAACATGAACGGAGACAAATCGCATCCCGGCCGCCTGACGGGTCCTCAACGCGTGAAACTCGACGCCTTGCCCCTTGTACTTGTCCAGGATCGTCTGCACCTTGCCACAATCTTCCGGGGACAAGGCGGCGTCCATCAGTCCCGCCACAGAACGACGGATCAGATGTACGCCGGTCCAGACAATATTGGAGGCCACGCCGAGGGCGACCAGCGGGTCGAGGATCTGCCAACCCGTCAAGGAAACGATCCCCACAGCGGCGATGACGCCCGCCGAGGTCCACACGTCCGTCATTAGGTGATGCGCATCGGCCTCCAGGGTGATCGAGTTGTGCATTTTACCGACCCGCAGAAGGATCCTCGCGACGATGAAGTTGATCGCGGAGGCGATCGCCGCGACGATTAGGCCGACGCCGGTTTGTACAATAGGCTGAGGATTGAGAATACGCCGCACGGCAGTAACACCAATCGAGGCGACCGCAATGAGAATGAGGAGTCCCTCGATGCCGCTGGCGAAATATTCCGCCTTGCTGTGCCCGTATGGGTGCCCTTCATCGGCCGGTCTGGCCGCGATGATCAGCATGGCTAGGGCCATTGACGCGGCCGCCAGATTGACCAGCGACTCCACCGCGTCCGAGAGCAGACCGACGGAGCCGGTCAAGAGGTAGGCCAGACTCTTGAGCCCGATGGTAACCAGCGCGGCGGCGATCGACAACCACGCATATCGCGTTAAAGACGAGCGTTCCATTGTGCAAAACTCCCGGTGGAAGATAGCACACCCGTCAAACTGGGGCAAGTGGGTTTTCCCGGAGGATGGAAACAGACCCCCAAAGCGACGATCCTGCCTTCCGTTCCAAACGTGTGTGAGATTTTTTTCTGGCGCCATGCAAGTTCTTTGTTTATAGTGACTTATGAACCTTATGAGTAAGGAGATTAGGTCATGGAAGATCCACGGGTTAGCGTAGAGCAGTTGAAGCAGGTCATGG
>JAGPGT010000213.1 GCA_018055905.1 Phycisphaerae bacterium | reverse complement strand
GTGATCGCCGAATGACGAAGGGGCGACAATGGATTGTCAAGGTTGACTGTTGATGGAGGGCTTCGTGTGATCTCAAATCTCAGATCTCTGATCTCCAATCCCGGATGGCGTGTCCTTCTTTGCCTTACAGGAGTTCTCCTGACCGGCTGCGTGGAACGCCGGCTGACCATCTACACCGAGCCCCCCGGCGCGATCGTGACACTGAACGATCAGGAAATCGGTGTCTCGCCCGTGACGGTGCCGTTCAACTGGTACGGCGATTACTGGGTCCGAATCAGTAAAGATGGCTACGAGACGCTTAACACGCACCGCAAGCTCAACGCCCCCCTCTACGATCATCCGCCGCTGGATTTCTTCGTGCAGATCCTCTACCCTGGTCGAATCGTCAACGCGTATGAATGGACGTTTGACCTGGCCATCAAGAGATATCCCACTCGTGACGAACTGATCGAACAGGGACGGTCGTTTCGCACACAGAGCCAGTAACGGTTTGTCTTCTCAGCCCAGATTGCGACGGTACCAGTCGATGGATCGCTCCAGTCCCTCCTGGAACTGGACGACGGGTTTGAAACCAATCAACATCCTGGCGGCAGTGATGTCGGCCAGGGAATGCCTCACATCGCCGGCACGGGCCGGCGCGTAAATCGGTTTGACGTTCCTGCCCAGGAGGCGGTTGATCTGGCCGAGAATCGCGTTGACCGTGACCGCTTCGCCGCAGGCGACATTGATCACCTCCCCGTTGGTTTTCCGGGCACGGGCGGCCAGCAGGTTGGCGTGCACGACATTGTCGATATAAGTGAAATCGCGGCTCTGTTCGCCGTCGCCGTAGACCGTCGGCGGCCGGTTCTTCAGGATCGCGGTGACAAAGGCGGGAATCGCTGCGGCGTACTGGCTGGCGGGGTCCTGCCCTGGCCCGAACACGTTGAAATACCGCAGAGAGATCGTCTCCAGACCATAGACCTTGGCGAACACCGAGAGGTAATACTCGCCGACGAGCTTGCCGACGGCATACGGGCTCAAGGGCTCGGGACGCATCGTCTCGACCTTGGGCAAGGTGGGCGTGTCCCCATAGGCCGAGGAACTGGCGGCGTACACGAATCTTTTCACGTGGGCGTCGCGCGCCGCCATCAGGAGGGTGAACGTGGCGTCGACGCAATGGCGGTGAGTCAGGTCGGGCTCGTCCACGCTGCGCGGCACCGAAGGCAGCGCGCCCTCGTGCAGAACCACGTCGATCCCCTGCATGGCCGAGCGAGCCACCTCCGGATCGCCCATGTCCGCCTCAATCAACTCGATCTTGTCCAGGATCGGCGCAAGGTTGCTTCGTTTTCCGGTTAGAAAATTGTCGACGACCCGAACGAAACATCCCTCCGCGACGAGCCGCTTACACAGGTTCGAGCCGATAAAGCCAGCTCCCCCTGTCACCAGAAACTTCTCCATGCCTTCAAACCCCTCGCAAAACATTGTTTTGGAAGAAACGAGCCGCCATTTTATGGTCACCCCAGAGGAAGAGAAACCTTTTTTTCGACGTCGGACGCCGGTATCAAACCGAACCGGCCGCCAGTTGCCCTTTGAGATACTTGCGATACGCCTTGAACTGCTGACGGAAATACCCGCCCTTCATGGCCTCGGCGCCGAACAGCACGCAACCAACCACATTGGCGCCCACCTCCTGGAGTTCAAAAATCGTTCGTTCGGCAGCACCTCGCTTCGTAGCTGCCGCGTTGAACACTAGGATCGTCGCATTCACAAGTCGAGCCAATACCTTGACGTCGCTGACCAGCAAAACCGGTGGGGTATCGATGAGAATTCGATCGTAATCTTTTGCGACGTTGGCCAGTAGGTCCTTCATGGGGTGGCTGGCCAACAGTTCGGCGGGATTCGTCGCAGCCGGACCGGCATAAATGACGTCCAGACCGGTCAGGCCACTGGGTCGGACGGCGTCCGGGTACTCGCATTCGCCCGTCAGAATGCTTGTGAGTCCCGGGCGGGATTCATCGTCATACGCATCGTCCTGGGGAAAAACCCTGTGCAGACACGGCCGGCGCAGATTGGCGTCGATCAACAGAACTTTCTCACACTTGGCCACAAAAGCCTCGGCCAGGTTGCACGCCACCGATGTTTTTCCGTCCCGCGGCTGGCCGCTGGCAACCAGCAACGTTTTGTACCCCTCTTCGGTCGAAAGATCGAGATTCGTCCGACACCTTCGATAACACTCGCCGACCAGCGAATGCGGAGCCTCCTCCACGACGCGCCCCAAATCGACATCGTCGACCGCGCGGTCTTCGTCGGCGTCCGGAATGATCCCCAGCAACGGAACGTGCAGGAATCGGCGGATATCACTCGGAGTCCGAACGAGGTCGTTGAGCATCTCCACAAGAAAGGCCAACGCCAATCCGACCATCATTCCGAGCATCGTCCCTCCCGGCCCCCACAACAGCAGACTGCGGGAGACGACCATCTCCAGCGGTTCGGGAGCAAGACCCAAGAGTTGCACTTTGGGCGTGTCGGGATGCTTGACCATGATCCGCAGCTTCTCGATCTGCATCTTGACTTGGTTGAGCATTTCGACGCGTTCATCGCGGATCTTCATCTGCCGGCTGTACCTGGCCCGGGCGTCGTCCAACGCCGCCTGTTGGACCAGAGCCGCCTGTCGCATCCGCTCCAGCTCCGCCAAACGCGCCTCGAACACACGAAGGCTGTCCTGGGCGTTCTTGAGATTGGCCCGTCGGGTCTGCTCGGCAATCTCCGTCTTGCGAACCTCCCTCTTGGCTTGAAGCTCCTGTATCGTCTCCTGCAGTTGCAGAACGCTCCGGTGGCCTTCCCCGAATCGAGAGAGCCGGCCCGACAACTGCGCTTCGGCCAACGCAATCTGTTGCGCCAGCGCGAGCATCACAGGATCCCGCTCAATCGCGTGGGCGATCTGTTCGTTGATCGGCCCTTGCGCCAATCGACCGAGGTTCTCGATGTCGGTCCGGAGTTGGTTGACCGCCAGATCCAACTCGTTCTTCTGCAGTTCCAGATCGTTCAGCCGGATGGTGATCGTGTTCTGAAAGTACCGACCGCTCGCGGGTACCTCCAGATCCGTGATCCCGGTCTCCTTTCGCACCTGGTCCAAAGCGGTTTCGCTGGCCAGAAGATCCTTCTCGATCTCGCTCTGGCGGGCGGTCAATTCGACGAGCTTGTCGGTGACATCCTGCCTCTCGGTGTCCCCGTGCTCCTTCACGAACAATGCCGCCATCTGATTGACGATGAGAGCGGCCTCCGCCGCCTGGCCGCACGCCATCGAAACCACGATGTGTTCGGCCTCCCGATGTGGATGGACGCGGAGGTTCTTCTCCAGATACCGGACTGCTGCGACGGTCCCAGCCCGCCCTTTAACGGTCTGCCGATACCACTTCGTGGCCTGGACGGCCTCACGCTGCAGGAGTTTCTGCAGACTGCTTTGGCTTTTCATCAGGTTAGCCAGCGAGACACGATGACCGTATTGGATGTCCTGTTGAACCTGGGAGGCGACGATTTCCATCGGATCGGTTTCCACGGGGGGCAGGACCTTGATCACCGTTTCGGCCCTGTAGAGCGGCAGATAACGTCGAACGAGAAACCACCCTCCCCCGCCAACCGCCGCACCCACAACAGTCATGAAGAAAATCAGCCAGAGGTGCCGGCGAAGCATGCCGAATACTTCTTTCGGCGTCAAAGCCGCCTCGGACGCGCCTCGGACTTGCGTCGGTCTCGAGACGGTGCCCGCAGCCGCTGGGTTTCTCTTCATCATGTCGCATCACCCTTACTGCAACCGCTGAATCGCGGAGTTGATTCGTTGCCTGACTGTATCCGGCGTGTGGTCGCCGTCTGCTTCCAGCGCGCGACGATAGGCCGCAAGGGTCTGGTTCCTGTGCCCCAGCGCCTCGTTTACCATGCCCAGGTGTTCGTACACCTCCGCAGGGACCGCACCACCCGCCTGATACAGTTGGATGGCAACCGCCAAAGCCTCGGCCGCTTCGGTATGCCTTGCGTTCTTGTACAGCACGTAGGCATACGTGTCGTGGTGGCCCGCGACCTCGGGACTCTGTTCGACCGCTGCCTTGGCGTACGCCAGGGCTTCATCAAGTCTCTGGTCGCTCTGCGCCAGCATATAGGCCAGATTGTTCAAAACACTGCTATTCTTCGGCATTTTCGACCGCAGACTTTCGTAGACCGCAATGGCCAGTCCAAGATAGGTTTTATCGGAGGTCTTCTTGTGGGCGATGGTCAGAAGGTCGGCCTTTCGAATCGTGTGCTCGATGCCGGACGGCGTATCGGGTCCGCAGAGCCGGATGCAGGTGTCGATGGCAGAGATCGCCTCGGGATATTTATCCTGAATCTGCGCCAGATGGAACAGGACCAGGTGCGAGGTCAGAGAACCCGGCTCCTCCGTTAACCGCCGGCGACAGTACGCCGACACCTCCTCTTCACCCAGCAACAGGTAAATGCGGAGAAGAACTTCCACGGCCAACCGCGGATGGTTCCAGGCCTTGTCGGCCGCCTGTCGGCTCAGATCCCGGGCAGCATTCACATCCCCCCCTCTCAGCTTGGCCTCGGCCATTCGCAACAAAACCCCAGGGGCATATGGCGTCGCAACGAATTGCTCCCCTTCCCACAACACGCGATCCAGTCTCTGGGGCCGCCAGTTTCCCGCGTCCGTGGGATCGCCCGCCCCCAGAATCAGCGACCGAAAATACCCATCCACCGCGGCGGAATACTCCGCATCCGGAACAAAATCCGCGGCCTCCTGTCCTGCGGGATCCTGCTGACGAAGTTGGACAGCCCTTCGAAAGAGTTCCTCGGCCTGCCCGTACTGCCGTTGGTCCAAAGCGAACGCACCTGCCCGATTCAGCCAGAAGACGCTGTCGGGAGATTCCGCCAGAACATTTGTATAGAATTCTCTGAGATCATCGACGCGTCCGAGTCTTCGGTAGGTAGCCTCCAATAACGTCATTGCCTCCAGAGGTACCTGCGGCTGCCTTGTCGCCCGCCGCAGCTCGCTGATCGCTTCGTCGTTGCGACCGGACCAGAGATATGCCTTGGCCAGACCGATCGCTGCGCCGGGGCTGTTTTCGATCTCACGGCTCTTGCGGAAATCGAGAATCGCCTGATCCTCCTCCCCTCTCAGAAGGGAGATCTCGCCGCGAAGCAGCCAGCCGAGTGCATTGCGTGGATCGGTCTCCAGGCCGCGGTTGACCAGGTCCATCGCTCGCTTGAGTTGTCCCTGACGTTTGGCCACCTGGGCCTCCAGGAATAGAGTAGTCGACTCATTCGGATGCTTTTCTTTGAAGGTCCGCAGTTTCGGTTCGACCTCGGCGACAAGTCCGACGTGGAGGTAGGCCCGCAGCTGAGCCAGGCGATTGACCACGGTATCCTCGATCGCAATCAATTCCTCGGAGTAGGTCTTCACCCCTTGCCGGTCACCGGTCTCTTCCGCGACCAGAAGCAATCCTTTGAGGGCATCCACCCGGCTGTCGTTTTCAGCATACAGCTTGGCCAGCAAGCGTTTTGCTTCCGCGAAATCGCGGATGTGAAAGTAGTGCCGCCACAAAAGCCGACTGTCGTTCGACTCGATAAGCAACTGTCGGGCTTTGTCGTTCTGTCCCCGGGCGCGGAAATACGCCGCATAATTCTCAAGCAGAAACGTGTCGCTCGGATCCATCCGTCGAGCCTGCTCAAACGCGGATTCCGCCACCGCAAAGAACGTCTTCTTTTTCTGCTCATTGGATTCCTTCTGTGCCGCCTCGGTTGCCAGCCGTCCGAGCATCACCGCGTTCTGTAGCGTCGGGGCGTTGGTCTGGATCGTCTGGAAGATTGCGATCGCCTTCATCGGGTCCTCCTCGCTGATCAGACCGGC
>JAGPGT010000030.1 GCA_018055905.1 Phycisphaerae bacterium | reverse complement strand
ACCTGTGGAGCCAACGAATAATATCGATGTTCGGCAAACGATTCGGACATGACAAAAAGACCGACGTCCTTCTGGAAGCCCTCTCAAGGGCCGCATGATGCCTCAAGAAAAGTGCGAAAGTTCACATGTTAATTCAGGTAGAATAACCCAATCGTCTGTTAAGTACCCCGTCGAGCCTCTGGGGGTTCGAGCCGGCGGGCCTCGCATCGCGGGTACGGGGTGTAAACACAGTCAACCGGGTTTTAAGGGAGAAAAGTGATGAAAAAATTGCTTTGTCTGTGCGTATTGATGACCTTCGTCGCCGTCCCGGCCGGGGCGGCCGTTACGTTCGATGATCTGTCCAGCGGGGCATCCATACCCGCCGGCTACGCCGGGCTGAACTGGAGCAACTTCCGCAGCAAGGACGGCACCACGATGCCCTCCCTCTCCGGGTACTTCAACGGCATTGTCTCCGCGAATAATGTGGCATACAACCCCTGGGGATCACCCGCGGAGATCCTCGGCGCCTCGTTCGATCTGGGCGGACTGTACCTGACTGCCGCCTGGAACACAGGGCTGAACGTCGACATCGAGGGCTACCTCAATGGCAACCTGCTCTACAGTCGGACCCTGGTCGTCGATACCACCGGCCCGACGTGGGTGACGTTGAACTACCTGGGCGTCGATCGGGTTCGTTTCGTCTCCTACGGCGGCGTCGAGGCGAACGTTGGCGGCTCCGGCACGCAATTCGTCATCGACAACGTGAGCTTCGAGCCCATCGACGCGGCCATCCCCGCCCCCGCGGCGCTGCTGCTGGGCTCGCTGGGCACCGGCCTGGTCGGCTGGCTGCGTCGTCGTAAGTCCCTGTAAGCGGTCGGGCAAGGGACCGAATCGTTCCCGACCAAGCGGCGTCTCAAGAGAATGTCAAGACTTTCAAGATCGTCTCATGTCGCGATGTGAGGTTCTTGAGACTCTTGAGGTTCTTGAGATGCGGCATCCCACAAGGTGGCGGGCGCCTCGGGCAGGGACACGTACCACGTCGCGTCGTGGCGCCAGCCTTCTTTCTTTGCGAAGATCCCCAGTCGCGTCCTGGCGCGGTCCAGCGTGGTCTTGGTGATTCCCTCGCGGGCCGCTCGGGCCTGGAGCTCCTCGCTGGGCAGCCGTCCGTTGGCCAGGACCGCGACACCGCGGTGAACGCCCGGCTGCCCAGGGCCATGTCGTCGGTGTTGGGACCGGGACTCTTGCGACGGTGGGCCACCAGCAGGATCGCCACGCCGCAGCGTTCGGCCAGCGCCCCCACCGGCGTCAGCACCGCGCGGACCTCGTTCTCGCGGTGGGCGTCGATCTCGCCGCCCAGGAACGAGCCGATCGGGTCGATCACGATCAGGCGGCAGTCGCCGCAGCGGGTCGCCGCCTGTTCCAGCTCCTCCAGGTCCGCCAGGCTAAAGAGACTTTCGTAGGGACGACCGTCCGCGTCGGTCCGACGGATTCCCGAGAGCAGGTGCACGCGTCGCAGGTCCGCGCCGTGGGCCCGCAGGCGGGGACGGATCGTGTCGGCGGGGTCGTCCTCGGCGCTGATCAGCAGGACCGAGCCGGCGGGACAGGGCGAGCCGTCGCCGCGCCATCCCCGCGATGCGTCAGGCGCCGTCGTCGAGGACGACCGGTTCGGCGCCGGGGGCCTCGATGCCCCGACGCGCCAGCAGCGAGCCCTCCAGGCGGTAGAGCGCCACCAGGGCCTTGAAGTAGTTCGTGATCGCCTGGATCTCGCCGATCTGGCCGGCGACGAGGTCCCGCTGCGCCTGCGCGACCAGCAGGGAGGTGGACTTGCCGACGCGGAACTTCTCGGTCTCGACGCGGAGCTTCTCTTCCTGGGATTCCCGCGTCGCGGCGGTAGCGGCGATCTGCTCGCGGGCCCGCTCGACCTCCACGTAGGCGGTGCGGACCTCGACCTGGGCCAGTTGCACCAGGTTCTCCAGGGCCTTGATGGCCTGTTGCTTGCCGATGACGGCGCGGCTGCGGCGGGCTTGGGCGGCGCGGTTGCCGGCCGGCAACTCGAGGATCAGGCCGCCTTCGACGTCGTAGCTGGGACCGTCCAGCTCGTTGGTGGCGTCGGAGAAGGTGCGCGCGTAGCCGGTTTTGCCGTACGTGATGAAGGCGTCCAAACGCGGCAGCAGGCCGTCGCGGGTCTGCACGACCTGGAGCTCGCCGCGACGGATCAACAGCCTCGCCTGGTTGAGGTCCGGTCGCATCTTCATCGCCACCTGCACGTGGTCCTCGACCGGATCGAGCGGCATGTCGGGCAACGCGGTTTGGTACTGAAGGACGATGTCGGTGTCCCAGCGGATCGTCTCGGAGGGGTTCAGCAGGCGAAGGAGCATCAGCCGCCTTGTGGTCAACGTCGCACGGGCGTTGATGAGGTTCTCGCGGCGCAGCGCCACCTCGGCCTTGGCGGCCGCCAGCTCGGTCTCGGCCAGGGCCCCGAGACGGATCCGCTCCTGGATCTCGTCCCTCTGCTGCTGCGCCAGATTCAACGAATTGGTGTAGATCTCGATCTGCCGCTGCGCCAGGGCGTAATCCCAGTACCCCGCTTCGACGGATTGGGCCAGCAGCTCGGTGAAGCCGCGCAGCTCGTACTCGGAAATCTGGGTGTCGATCGCGGCCTGGTGGACCTGGGCCAGGTTGGCCCGGAGGTCCCGACCGCGCAGCAGCGACTGCGTGACGGAGACGCCGATGCGGTTGGAGACGAACGTGTCGCTGTACAGCGAGGAATCGGTGTAGCTGGTCGTGGCGTCCAGGCCCACGGCGGTGCCGGTGGGGAAGAGCTTGTCCAAGGACAGGGCGCCCGAGGCGGTGTCGGTGATGGAGCTCTCGACGCCCGATCCGGCGCGGGAAAGCCGATCGGCGACGCTGCGACGCTGGGAGGCCTGGCCGCTGAGGACCGGATCGAAGACCGCACGCTGCTCCTGCTCGAGCGTCCGGCGGATCTGGGGGTTCATCTTCTGGACGATCAGAGAGCGGTTGTTCTCCATCGCCATCAGGATCGCCCGCTCGATGTCGATCGTGAGCACCGCAGGATCAGCGGCGAACGAAGGAGCCACGAGCAAAGCCGCAACGAGCGGAACCGCAAATCCGAATCTCGAATTTCGAATTTCTCTTCTCAGGGACTTCTCAACCATAAATCGCCATCCCAGGGTACCCACTAGGAATGTTTCTTCTCGCTTTGGCTCTGGGCCTCGGTGCGCCAGGCGTGACGCTCGAAGATCGAATAGACCACCGGCACAAACACCAGCGTGATCAGCGTGGAGCTGATCAGGCCGCCGATGACGACGCGGGCCATGGGGGCCTGCGCCTCGCCGCCTTCGCCCAGGCCCAGCGCCAGCGGGACCAGGCCGATGACCGTGGTCGAGGCGGTCATCAGGATCGGACGCAGACGCCTGCGACCGGCCTCTTCGAGGGCTTCGCGGATCGCCATCCCGTCCCGACGGCGCAGCAGGTTCGTATGATCGACCAGCAGGATCGCGTTGTTGACGACGATGCCGCCGAGCATGATGGCGCCGATGAAGGACTGGATGTTGAACGTGGTGCCGGTGTAGAACAGCATCGCGATCACGCCGATGGCCGCCAGCGGCACCGAGAACATCACAACGAACGGGTCGCGAAGCGATTCGTATTGGCAGGCCATCACCATGTACACCAGCACCAGGGCCAGGAGGCAACTGAACAGCAGTTCGCGGAAGGACTTCTGCTGCTCCTCGTAGTCGCCGCCGTAGCCGAGGCTGAAGCCCGACGGAACCGGGACCTCGCGAAGTCGGGCTTGGACGTCCGCGATCACCGAGCCCATGTCCCGGCCGCTGACTTCGCCGGTGACGGTGATGATGCGTTCCTGGTCCTTTCGCTCGATCAGCACGGGTCCTTTGCGCGGGACGGTTTCCACGACGTTGCGCAGGACGACGGGGTCGCCGTCGCTGTTGGTCAAGGTCAGATCGAGGATGTCCCGCAGGTCGGCCTTCTCCGCGTCGCGGAGCTTCACGAGGATCTTGAACTCGTCGCCTGCCTGTCGGTAGTAGCCGGCCTGGGTGCCCGAGAGGATCGTCTGGAGGGCGTTGGCGATCCGCGAGACGGTCAGGTGCATGTCGGCGGCCTTCTGGCGGTCGATGAGGATCTGCTCCTCCGGTCCGCCGGGGTCGCGGCTGACCCGCGTGTCGGCGATGCCCGGCACCGCCTTGACGATCTCCTGCACCCGCTGGGCCATGAGGTCGGCGGTCTGGAAGTCGTGGCCTCGGATCTCGACGACGACCTTGTTGGCCTCGGTGGTGCCCATGCGCATGATGAACAGGCCTTGGCCGGCGCGGGTGCGGACCAGGGTCCCAGGAATCCCGCTCAGTTTCTTTCGCAGATCGTCGGCGATCTGCTGGCTGGAGCGGCTCCGCTGGGCCTGGGGCACCAGGGCGATGCGGATGTCGCCGGTGTGGCCGCCGCCGCCGAACCAGCGGGAGCCTCCGACGTTGACGACGACGTTGCGGATCTCGGGAACGTTGTCGTGGACGATCTTTTCGATGATCTGGAACTGGCGGTCCAGCAGGTCCAGGCGCGTGCCGACCTCCATCTCCACTTCCACGCGGACTTCGCCTTCGTCGGTGCTGGGCATCAGCTCGGCGCCGATGTAGGGCGTCAACAACAGGGAGCCGCCCAGCAGGGCCGCCGCGCCGATCACGACCGTCACCCGGTGCCTCAGGGCGGTATGAAGGAGGTTCTTGTAGTGGTTCTCCATCCTCGCCAGGAGCCGACCGCTGGCCTCGTACAGCCGACGGCCCAGCGTCCGCCGGGTCCGCGCGTCGGGCGAATCGACCCGCAGGACCTTGGCGCACAACATCGGCACCACGGTCAGCGCCACCGCCAGGGAGCAGATCAGTGAGAAGGTCACGACGATGGAGAGCTGTTTGAACATCACGCCGGACATGCCCCGCATGAAGACCAGGGGCAGGAACACCACGACCGTGGTCAACGTGCTGGCGACCACCGCCGCCGCGACTTCATTGGCGCCGTCGACCGCGGCCCGCTCGATCGGTTTGCCCCCTTCGTGGATGCGGTAGATGTTCTCCAGGACGACGATCGCGTTGTCCACGAGCATGCCGATGCCCAGCGCCAGGCCGCCCAGGGTCATGATGTTCAGCGTCAGCTTGTTGAAGTACAGCAGCGCGAACGTTGCGATGATCGAGACCGGGATCGCGGTGGCGATGATCACGGTGCTTCGGATGTTCCGCAGGAAGATCAGCAGGACCACCACCGCCAGCAGGCCGCCGTAGAGGGCCGAGCTGCCGACGTTGCGGATCGAGTTCTTGATGTACTGCGACGTGTCGATGATCGGGACGATCCGGATCTGCGGGATGTCCCGATTGATCTTTTCGAGCTCCGCCAGCGCGCCGCGCGCCACGTCCACGGTGTTTTTGCCCGATTGCTTGCTGACGGCCATGCGAATACCCGGCTCGCCGTCGACGCGCACAATCCGTGTGACCTTTTGCCAGGAGTCCTCGACGGAGGCGATTTCCCGCAATTGGACCGGCGCGCCCTGGCGGATGGCGATGACCGTGTCCTGCAACTGGCGAAGGTCGGTGTACTCGCCGGGGGTGCGGATGGTGATCTCGTAGTTGCCTTTCTCGATCGTGCCGGCGGGGATGTTCACGTTGCCGGCGCGGATCTGCGAGATGATCTGGTCCAGCGGGATCGCCAGGGCGTTGATCTTGGCCGGATCGAGACTGACGTGGATCTCGCGCTCGAGGCCGCCGAAGATGTCGACCGCCGCGACGCCGGGGACGCGCTCCAGGCGGTACTTGACCTGGTCCTCCAGGATCAGGCGGGTCTGCACCGGGTCGAGCCGGCTCGAAGCGCCCAGGATCAGGATCGGAAAGCTGGCCAGGTCGAATTTCCGCAGGGTGGGTCGGTCCGCCTCTTCCGGCAGTCGGCCGGCCACGCGGTCCAAGCGGTCGCGGATGTCGTTGGCCGCGGTGTCCAAGTCGGTGCCCCAGGTGAACGTCACTCGGACGCTGCCCTGGCCCTCGACGGAGGTGCTGGTGAGCTCCTCGACGCCGGGGACCGCGCTCATCGCCTGCTCGATCGGGCGGGTGATCAGCTCCTCGATCTCCTCGGGTCCGGCGTTCTCGTACGTGCACGAGATGCTGATCGTCGGATAGGAGATGTCGGGCATCAGGTCGATCGGCAGGCGCAGAAGCGAGATGCCGCCGAGCACGACGACCATCATCACGACCATGATCGTGAAGATCGGCCGGTGGACGGAGAACTGCGAGATTCTCATGGCCGGCCCCCCTGCGACGCGCCGTCGCGGGTGGCTCGTCGCCCGTCGCCCGCGGCCTTCGGCAGGATCACCTTGCCGCCGTCTTCGAGCAGGTGGTTGCCCAGCGTGACGACCTGGCCCGTCAGCGCGGGTTCCCTCACCTCCGCGGTCTGGCCGTTGACGATGCCGGTCGTGACGGGCACGAACCGCGCCCGCAAGAGCGGTTCCTGCGATCCGTCGCTTTCCACGAGGAACACGCCTTCTTTTCCGTCGCGACGGACCAGCGCCTGGATCGGAACGAGCGTCGCTCCCTCATGTTTGGCGAACTCGACCTGCGCGCGGATGAACATGCCGGGCTTGAGCAGATGGTCGGGGTTGGCGATCGTGATCTCGACGCGGGCCTGACGCGAGCTCTCGCGCAGCAACGGCGCGATTCGACGGATCGTCCCGAGAAAGACCCGGCCCGGATAGGCGTCGGTGGTCACCTCGGCCTCCTGGCCTGCGCGGATCTTGGGATAGTCCCGCTCGATCACAAAGACCACCGCCTTGAGCGGGTTATTTTCGAGGATCGACACGATCGGCTGGTTGACCGAGACCAGGGCGCCCTCGTCGACAAACCGTTCGCCGACCACGCGATTGGCGTCGCCGGTCTCCCAGAAGGCGCGGACCTGCGTATAGGAAAGCTGCAATTCCGCGGCTTTCAGCGCCGCTTCCCGCTGGACGACCTGGGCCTGGGCGACCTTCAACCTGGCCTGCGCGGCGCTGTAGGTCGCCAGGGAACTGTCCAGTTCCGCCGCCGAGGCGATCTGCTTCTCGCGAAGGGCCATGACCCGTTCGTACTCGCGCCGAGCCAGTTCCAAGTCGGTGGCGGTGCTCTCGGCGTTGGCCTTGGCGACCTGCAGCTCGGCCCCCGCCTGCTCGACCTGCCGACGGAATTCTTCGTCGTTGAGCACCGCGATCACGTCGTTGCGCGCGACGCTGTCGCCGATGTCCACCAGGAGTTCCTTGATCCAACCGGCGGCCTTGGGCGCGACCACGAATTGCGACTCCGGAACCAGCGACCCGGTGAACACCCCGATGTCGCGAATCAGCCCGATTTGCACCGGCTGCGTCTCGACCGCCACCGGCGCATCGGGCCGGCCTTTCTGTTTTGTCTCAGACGCCGCCGCGATCCGTTTCTGCGCCTGCCAGATCGCCAATCCCAGAACCGCCAGAACCACAACCCCCAGAAGCACCTTCTTCATCGTTCGCTCGCAGAACCACTATATCTTTGAACGTACCTCGCGATCCGCAGACCCGATCCGCAGAGCCCGCGCGACGAGCACGGTACTATGGTATCAGAATCCGGGCCACCGTCTATGGGGGCAGGAGAGAAAATCGGCCGAGCCCCGCAGAAACGGTCGCCAGTGACGCTGAGCCGCTATTTCTCGGACTCTTGCGACTCTTTGGGGGCCGCGGCGTGGGCATGGGTCTTGGGCCCCAACACGAAGAGCTGGCAGATCCAGCCGACCGCGGTCATGCCTGCGAACGTCCCCGGCAGCACCCACGGACGCGGACCGATCTGCGAGATCAGCGCCATTCCCGCGCCGAGCAACGCGGCCTGCGCACCCAGGAGGATCGTGGTCGTGCCCACGATGCTGTAGGCCAGCGCGATCAGGGCCTTCTTGACCAGCCAGACCAGGAAGACCGCGACGAGCCCGCCGGCCAGCACGGACAGGCCCACCTTCCACACGTGCGGCTCGACCGCCTGCCAGGTGTTGTCCAGCATCGCGCGAAGCCGCTCGCGGAAGGTCTGCTCTTTCGTCATCTGGTCCACGTAGTTCAGACGCGCGCCGGGGTCCATGTGCGTAAACGATTGGACCGGCATCCGCAATCCCGTCCTGGTCTCGGCACCCGGCGCGGGCTCGGCCTGTTGCGGTGCGATCCGGTCCAGCACGACCCCCACGTAGCCGGCGCCGCTGACCGACGCGATGACCAGCACAGCCAGCACGAGCATCAGCGCGTTGCGAAGCAGGACCGAAGCCGTGGCCAGGACCGCCGCACCAATCAGCATGCTCAGCCATAGGTGGAAGCCCAGCCACTGCCCGACGAGCAAGCCTGCGACCGAGCCGACCACCGCGCCCAAAAGGCCGATGATCACCGAACTGTAGCGGCTGCCCCCCAGCCACAGCACCAGACCGATCAGCAACATGGGCGCCCCGATGCCCAACAGTGCCGGCGTGTTCAGACTTCGGAACAACGTCTCGATTCGCACAAGCAGTTCGTACATGAAGGTTGACCCCTAAAAAGCACCGGGGTCAGCATACCACATTCCGCAAGGGGGAAAAGCTTTTCTCGCGATTGTTCGAGCTATCGGCCATCGCAGGTTTGACGATCGAGGCACCAACTGCGAGAATGTCGCGATCATGGCAGAATCGAAGAAGAGCGTCCACATTTACACCGACGGTGGGTGCCTGGGCAATCCCGGTCCCGGCGGCTACGGCGTCGTGCTTCGCTACGGCGAGCATGAGAAGCGTCTGTCCGGCGGCTTTCGTCTGACCACCAACAACCGCATGGAGATCATGGGCGCGATCGTGGGCTTGGAGGCCCTCAAGAGCCCCTGCTCGGTCACCCTCTACAGCGACTCGAAGTATCTCGTCGACGCGATGAGCCTGGGCTGGGTCCGGCGCTGGAAAGCCAACGGCTGGCGGCGCAACAAGACCGACGAGGCGGTCAACCCCGACCTCTGGGAACGTCTGCTGACGGCCTGCGAGCGCCACACGGTGAAATTCGTCTGGATCAAGGGCCACGCCGGCCACCAGTACAACGAGATCTGCGACGCCCTCTCCAAGAAGGCGGCGTCGAGCCGGGATCTGCCGGTGGACGAGGGATACGACGGCCAATAGACCATCGTCCGACGGGTGCGAAGCTCGTTTCGGCCGGCGGTCGCGTCGGGCGCAGGGCTGCTCGTCGGGCAGTGGCTGGGCTTCCACCTATGGCTGAGCATGCTGATCGGTGCGGCGGTACCAGCCGGTCCTGCTGGCCCATCTTGCCGGCAAGCTGGGCCACAGGGACAGCGCCGAGGAGGCCGCCCTGCCCAAGTAGCCCTGCGGTTCTACTGAAACCTCAACCCTCTCAAGGCCGGGCCCACAAAACCCGGCCTTGACTATTGCTCAGACCGCGCGTTGTCGAGGTGTTTTCTGAAGAACTGCTCCATCTGGTACAGGCACCTGCGATTGACCGCTTCCGCGACGTCCATCGCGTGCGGCCAGCCTTCATATCGCTCGTAGACGTGGTCGATTCCCAGCTCCTTGAGCTTCTCGGCCAGCGCGTCGGACTGCGCGACGGGAACGAGATTGTCGATCGTCCCCTGGAAGATGAGCGTGGGCGGATCGTCCTTCGTCAGGTGCGCCAGGGGCGACGCCTGCCTATAGACCTCGGGCGCCTCTTCGAATGTCTTGCCGCCCAGGAAATCGGCGATGAGCTTCTGCCTCTTGGCGTATTCCGTGGTCAGATCGGTCGGGCCGTAGAAGTCCACCACCGCGCAAACCCGGCTGCTGACGCCGGGATTGCCGCCGGCGCCTTCCAGCGACGGATCGTCCGAGTACCCGACCATCAAGGCCAGGTGCCCGCCCGCCGAGTTGCCTGAAACCGCGATGCGATTGGGATCGATCTGGTATGTCGCGGCATTGGCGCGGAGCCAGCGAACCGCGCACTTGACGTCCTCGACCGCGGCGGGAAACGGCGCTTCCTGCATCAGGCGGTAACTCGCGGTGGCGGTGACATACCCTTTCTCCGCGAACTTGAGGCAGTAGTATTTCAGGTCGCCGCGCTTGCCGCTCTTCCAGGCGCCGCCGTGGATGAAGAGGATGGCGGGGCCCGCTTTCGTGCGTCCCGTGGGAACATAGAGATCCAGCAAGAGCGGACGACCGCCACCCTGGCCGTATTCGACGCCGAGTTTTTCCTCGACCCCGGCCGGTACGACAAGGTTCTTCCCGTCGATCAGCTTGACCTGGCGCGTCGCCAGCGCGGCCAGGACCGCCAGCTCATTCGCATAGCCCGGCGGGATCGGCGGAGGCTCCGTCTCCCCTCCGAAAGAAGCCAACCCAGTCACGCACAAAACCGCCGCCGTCAAAAGGCCCTTTCCGCCCATCCCACGACCTCCCAAGCACAAACCACATCGATCGAACCGACGATCCACGTCGGGGATCGCCATAGACTGTTACGCTGCGACCGCGGACGAGGTTACGCCGGCCGCCGCCCCTCCTGTCGCTTGCTTCGGTTGTGGATTCCTATGCTGTGGGAGTGGTCAGAAGACCGGCGGCCGGTCACTCGTTGCCACATAGCCATCACAGGTGTAGGACCAAACGCAACCCCTTGTCGATTTGCTCGATCACGCTCAGAGCAAGGGCGCCTATCTTATCCGTCAGGAAGCTCTTGTCCACGGTTACGATCTGCGACACGTTGGCGACCGAATCCTTCGAGAGCCCGGTCAACTTCTGGGGAAGAAACACATTGCCTGGAGCTTGGGCCAACCTGAGATTGGAGGGGATGACCAGCGCGATCACGGTCGCGATTCGGCTTTGATTGAAGTCATCGGATTGAACCACAAGCACAGGCCTGCGGTAACCCGGCTGCGATCCTGCCGGTTCAGGAAGACTCGCCCACCAGATCTCTCCCCGCTGGATCACCACTCTTCTTCACCTATCGAAGCAATCTGAATCGCGATCACCCCCGGTTCCAATGTGGATTCCTCTCTCGCGTAGACCTCATCGAGCTTCTTGGTGATGTCTCCCTTCTGATAGGTTGCCATGTAGGCGGTCAGGGCGGCGACGTAGAACTCGCTCAAAGACATGCCAAGTTCCTGCGCCACCCGTTCGGCGGCCTCAAGAATTGGATTGGGTATCGAAATCTCCGTCTTCATGTTGCCTCCACCTTCTGACCTGTGACCAACAATGCGCTGTCCGGTCCCGGTCATTGTACCCCCCCCGCCAAGGCAATGCAACGTCTTGCCGAACCAGCCATCAGAATGTACCTAAAGAAGTTTGGGCGACGGCGGAGGGTTGTCCGCCGTCGCCCGTGTTGCGAGTATATATATAGCGCGCCGGTTACTTGGCTTCGAACTCGGCGTCGATGACGTCTTCGCCGCCCTTGCGTTTGACTTCGGCTTCGCCGGGGCCGGGTTGGGGGTGTCCCTGCGCGCCGGTGGCCGCCTGTTTCTTGGCCGCCTCTTCGTAGAGGGCCTTGCCCAGCTCCTGACTGGTCTCGTTGAGGTTGTCGATCGCGCGACGGATCGCAGAGGCATCCTCGCCCTTGATCGCCTCCTTGAGGTTGTTCATCGCGCTTTCGATTTTGCCTCGGGTTTCGGAGGAGACCTTGCCGCCGTGCTCTTTCAGCATCTTTTCCGTCGAGTAGACAAGCTGGTCAGCCTGGTTCTTCAGGTCGATGACTTGGCGGCGTTTCTTGTCTTCCTCGGCGTGCGCCTCGGCTTCGCGGGTCATCTTCTTGATTTCTTCCTCGGACAGGCCCGAGCTGGACTTGATTTCGATCGACTGCTGCTTGCCGGTGCCCAGGTCCTTGGCCGAGACGTGCAGAATGCCGTTGGCGTCGATGTCGAAGGCGACCTCGATTTGCGGCATGCCGCGCGGCGCCGGGGGGATGTCCGTGAGCTGGAACCGGCCCAGCGTGCGGTTGTCCCGCGCGAACTCGCGCTCGCCCTGGAGGACGTGGATGTCCACCGTCGTTTGGTTGTCGGCCGCGGTGGAGAAAATCTCTTTCTTGCTCGTCGGGATCGTCGTGTTGCGGTCGATCAGCTTGGTCATGACGCCGCCGAGGGTTTCGACGCCCAGCGACAGCGGCGTGACGTCCAGCAACAGGATGTCCTTGACACCGGCGTCGCCCATGAGCACCGCGCCCTGGATCGCCGCGCCCAGCGCGACGACCTCGTCGGGATTGAGGCTCTTGTTGGGCTCCTTGTTGAAGATCTCCTTGGCGATCCGTTGCACTTTCGGGATTCGCGTGGAACCGCCGACCAGCAGGACTTCGGCGATGTCGGCCGGCCGCAGCTTGGCGTCTTCCAGCGCCCGGTAACAGGGGGCTTTGAGCCGTTCGAAGACATGATCGCACAGGGACTCGAATTTGCTGCGCGTGATCGAGATCTGCAGGTGCTTGGGCCCGGAGGCATCGGCCGTGATGAACGGCAGGTTCACCGTGGTCTCCAGTTGCGAGCTCAATTCGATCTTGGCCTTCTCGGCGGCTTCCTTCAGTCGCTGATGGGCCATGGGGTCTTGACGCAGGTCGATCCCTTCGGTCTTGCGGAATTCTTCCGCGAGATAGTTGATCAGCACGGCGTCGAGGTCGTCGCCGCCCAGGTGGGTGTCACCGTTGGTGCTGAGCACCTCGAAGACGTTGTCGCCGATGTCGAGGATGGAGATATCGAAGGTACCGCCGCCGAAGTCGAAGACCGCGACCTTCTCGTTCTTTTTCTTCTCGAGGCCGTAGGCCAGGGCCGCCGCGGTGGGCTCGTTGATGATGCGCTCGACCTTCAGGCCTGCGATCGTACCGGCGTCCTTGGTCGCCTGGCGCTGCGCGTCGTTGAAGTACGCGGGCACCGTGATGACCGCCCGGTCCACCTTCTCGCCCAAATACGTCTCGGCGGTTTTCTTAAGGTCCTGCAGGATCATCGCCGAGATCTCCGGCGGCGTGTACTCCTTGCCTCGAACGCTGACTTTGACCAGCTCGTTGGGTCCGCCGACGATCTTATAGGGAACCAGTTTCTCCTCGGCATCCACCTCGCTGTGCCGTCGGCCCATGAATCGCTTGATCGAGAAAACCGTGTTCTCGGGGTTGGTCACCTGCTGGTGTTTGGCGATCTGTCCGACCAGAATCTCGCCCTTGTCCGTGAACCCGACGACCGAGGGGGTCAGCCGTCCGCCGGATGCATTGATCAACACCTTCGGCGCCGAACCTTCCATCACGGCAACGACGGAGAGCGTTGTGCCCAGGTCTATTCCTATGATTTTGCTCATGTTCAACGTCCTTTCCTTGCTCAACATTGGCATCCGACGATTGTTTTCTTAACTTCGCATTCCGCCAATCGCGCACACAGAAATATACTTCCGGGGTTATGCAAAACCCGTGCCAGTCGGTGGAGATAGCCGCCTTGCGATGTAACCGTAGGAAAAGAACGGATTTATGCAAATCCGGTCCGGGTTTCCGTCGCGGTCGGATCGTTGGGTCAGGCCAAGCGTGTCACTGCTTCGTGCCATTTTGGCAGGAGAGGCAATTCAGAATCCGTCTCTTGCATCGATAGGTTGCGCCGGCGAACATAGGGCGCATATCTAAGAGGGGAAAAGGCTCCCAAAGGGCTGCGTTCGGGAGTGGCCAATCGGTTTTTCCTTGAATTCCACGCCGGCAGGCGGGTATACTGACTTGCTGGCGGATAATCGCCAGGGTCCGATGAAGATCTTCCAGGCAGAACCGGATGGGGTCTGTCGTCGGACGTCTTTGCTTGTTCGAAAATTTCGAACGAGTTTCATGTCAGGGTATCGGTGGATGGGTGACGTTCAAACCGCAGGTCGGGACATGCGATGGGTATTTCATCGCGAGGGGGACGCTGTCCGTATATCCGCAATCCCTATCACTTTTTCCGCAGTTTTTTGAAGGAGGACATACCATGCGAAAGCTCAGGATTCTAGCGACAGCTTTGATACTGGCGGGCGTGGCCTGGCCGGTCTTGGCGCAGGAGTTCAGTGAAAACTTCGATTCCTACCCCTCCGGTGCTGCCCTTCACGGCGTGGGCGGCTGGCAGGGCTGGGACAACGATCCGGGCGCAGGCGCCCCGACGTCCAGCAAGTACGCCTACAGCCCCAAGAACTCCGTGGAGATCGTCGGAACCGCCGATCTCGTCCACGAGTTCACGCCCAACGGCGGCAAGTGGGAACTGTCGATCATGCAGTACATCCCCTCGGGCACCAGCGGCATCCAGTACTTCATTCTGATGAACCAGTACAGCAGCGGACGCGACTGGTCCGTTCAGACCCAGTACAATCTGGCGAATGGGACCATCACGCCGGACTTTCACAGCACCAACAGCGGCAAGACAATCGTGTACGACAAGTGGGTCCAGATCCGCGTCATCATCGATCTGACCGCCAACACCTGCGAAGAGTACTACGACGGCGTTTTAATCGCCTCCGGCGTGTGGGACGACAACAATCACACCACGCTCGAAGCCATCGACCTGTACGGCAACGGCGCCTCGTCGATCTACTATGACGACCTCCAGTTGACCGCCTACCTCGAGCCGACGCCTGCCGACGGCGCGGTGGACGTGGTCCGCGAGCCGACGCTTTCCTGGAAAGGCGCCGCGGCCCCCACGTACAACGTGTACCTGGGCACGTCCTATGCCGACGTCGCAGCGGCCACCGCGGCCAATCCGCTGGGTGTCCTTGTCGGCAGCGGCTTGAGCACTGCGAACTTCGAGCCGGATCGGCTGGACCTGGGCCAGACCTACTACTGGCGCGTCGACAGGGTGACCGCCGAGGGCGTGCGCAAGGGCCGGGTCTGGAGTTTCACCTCCGAACCGTTCTCGTATGCGATGCCCACAGCCGCCATCACGGCGACCGCCTCCAGCGCCGCTTCGCCCACCATGCAGGCCGTCCGGACGATCGACGGCTCGGGTCTCAATGCCAACGACGGGCACTCCGCGCGCAGCGAGGACATGTGGCTCAGCGTCATGGGCGACCTGCAGCCCTGGATTCAGTACGCGTTCGACAAGACCTATTGCCTGGATAAAATGTTGGTCTGGAACTCCAACCAGTTGATCGAGCCGTTGCTGGGCTTCGGCGTCAAAAACGTCACCGTCGAGGTGTCCGTGGACGGCCAGACCTGGACGACCCAGGGCGACTACGAGTTCGCCCAGGCCGCCGGTCTGGAAGGCCAGCCGGCCGACACCACCGTCGATTTCGGCGGGATTCCCGTCCAGTACGTGCGACTGGCGATCCAGAATAACTGGGGCGGCGGCGTCCCGCAGTACGGCCTGAGTGAAGTCCGATTCTTCTGGATTCCCAAGTCCGCCCGCGAGCCCAAGCCCGCCTCCGGCGCCACCGGCGTTTCCGCGGATACGACCCTGAGCTGGCGGGCCGGACGCGATGCGGCCCAGCACCAGGTGTTCCTGGGCACCGAGGCCGGCAGTCTGGCTCTGGCCGGCACGACCAGCGAGGCTTCCTACAGCCCGCAACTGGCGTTCAACCAGACTTACTTCTGGAAAGTGGTCGAGGTCAACCAGGCCCAGACGCCCAGCGCCTGGGAAAGCGACGTCTGGAGCTTCGCCACCGGCAGTTTCCTGACCGTCGACGACTTCGAAGCCTACACCGACGACGAGGGCAGCCGGATCTATGAGTTCTGGATCGACGGCGTCACCGACAACAAGAGCGGCTCGACCGTCGGCTACATGCAGGCTCCCTTTGCCGAGCGAACGATCGTCCACGGCGGCCGGCAGTCGATGCCTCTGATGTACGACAACTCCGCGTCGTTCTCCGTCTCGGAGGCCGCCAGGACTTTCGACACGCCTCAGAACTGGACGGTCAAAGAGGCCACCACTCTGTCGCTCTGGTTCCGCGGACAGGCCCCCGCCTTCGCCCAGTTGGCCAACGGCAACCTCGTCATGAACGGCATCGGCGCCGACATCTGGGGCAGCTCCGACGCCTTCCGTTACGCCTACAAATCCCTCACCGGCGACGGGACCATCGTCGCCCGCGTCGAGAGCCTCTTCAACAGCAACGCCTGGGCCAAAGGCGGCGTCATGATCCGTCAGAGCACCGACGCCGGCTCGATGTACGCCTTCATGCCCATCACCCCCGGCGGCAGCAGCGGCGGCAACGGTGCCAGCTTCCAATACCGACTCACCAACGGCGGTTCGGCGGCCAACAATGACAACACCGGTTCTGTGGTCGGCGCCCCCTACTGGGTGAAGCTCGAGCGCAAGGGCAACGCCTTCTCGGGATTCATCTCCCCCGACGGCGCGACCTGGACACAGTTGGGCACCGCCCAGACGATCCCGATGACCGGTCCCGTTCTGATCGGTCTGGCGCTGTGCAGCCACAACGCCTCGGTGGCGACCGCGGCGGAGTTCTCCAACGTCGCCATCACCGGCAACGTGACCGGCTCCTGGCAGGTCGCGGAAATCGGCCAAACGCAACCGGCGGGGAACTCGATCGAGGGTCTGTACCTGTCGGTTACCGACAGCTCCGGCAAGAGCAAGGTCGTCCAGCATCCGGACCCGGCAGCCACCGCGGTCATCGCATGGCGGCAGTGGATGATCCCGCTGAGCGAGTTCACCGCCGCGGGCGTCAAGACCAACGCGGTCAAGTCGCTGGTGATCGGCGTGGGCAACAAGGCCGCCCCGGTCAAAGGCGGCGCCGGTGTCGTCTTCATCGACGACATCGGTTTTGGCCTCCCGCAGCCGTGACGGCTTTGGCCAAACCCAGAATCGATCGTCCGCTCGGATGGGCGGAAAGTCGGCGTAATCCCTAAACGGGGGTCTGGTCCCTGGCGACCAGACCCCCGTTTTCCTTTGCCGTACCGTTACGGGAACCCCACGGATCGGTGCGGATCCTCGCTGGCAGTCAGGTCGGGGGGGTATTATCGACCCCGGCGCATTCCGGCGGCTGGCGGGTTCTTTCGTACACGCCCGCAGGAAATCCCGAGGTAGAACCCATGTCGGACTCTTGTTGCCGTAGGAGGGATTTGCCGATAGAATAAAGTGGCCTTGGTCCACGGCCGGAGCCGGTCGGGACGGGCGAGGGTTCGTCCGCGGGACGCGGACGTGATTGAAGGTCAGGCAGACAACATTATGCAATGCCAGATTTGTAATAAACGGACCGCCACCATTCATCTGACGGAAATCAACGAGGGCGTGCGAAGCGAGATGCACATTTGCGAGCAGTGCGCGGCCGAGCAAGGGGTCACCTCCCAGAGCCAGATGTCGATCAACGAACTGCTCAGCCACCTGTTGGCGGTGCAGCCCAGCGACGACGAGATGTTCGGACCCTCCGAGAAGGACCAGGCTTGTCCCCACTGCGGATTCACGCTGGACCGTCTGCGCAAGGAAGGCTCGTTGGGCTGCCCGATGGACTACCAGGTATTCGAAGCGGCGCTGGTGCCGCTGATCGAGCGGGCGCATAACGGCAAGAGCACGCACTGCGGAAAGGTGCCGACAAAAGTCCCGACCGACACGCGGAAGTTCGTGGAGCTTTCGTCGTTGCGACGCCAGTTGGAGGAGGCGGTGAAGGCCGAGGATTACGAGTTGGCCGCGAGATTGCGCGACCAGATGAAGCAAATGGAATAAAAGGAGGACGGCGCGGAAACAGGAGGCGGCGATCGAGACACGGTCTTCCGTCTCGGGAATTTCGCCGGTGAGTTGGCTTTATGACTATGGAATTGACTCGGATCAGTCGTGACGTGAATGAATGGCTCAGCGGGTCCGGCCCTCTTTCGGACATCGTCGTGTCCTCGCGGATCCGCCTGGCCCGAAACTTGGCGGGACATCGGTTCCCGGGCAGTTGCTCCGTCGAGGAGAAGGCCGAGATCCTGGAGATTCTCAAGTCCGTGCTCTTGTCGCTCGATCTGGGCGAGGAGGTGTTTTACCTCAGTCTCGACAAGGAGTCGGAGCTGGCGCGCAGTTTCCTCGTCGAGCGGCACCTGATCAGTCGTCATCACGCCATGGCCACCGGCCCGCGCGGCGCGGTCATCGCCCGGAACGAATCCTTCACGGCCATGCTCCTGGAAGAGGACGCCCTGCGCCTGCAAGTCCTGCGTTCGGGATGCCGGCTGACGGAGTGCGCCCGACAGATCGACCGCATCGACAGCCTGATCGAGGAGCGCGTCGAGTACGCTTTCAACCCTCGCTTCGGTTACCTCACCGCCTGCCCGACCAACGTCGGCACCGGCATCCGCGTCTCGGTCATGCTGCACATGCCGGCCCTGAAGATGACCGGCCAGATCGAGAAGTGCCTGGCCGCCGCCAAGGACATGAACCTGGCGGTCCGCGGCCTGTTCGGAGAAGGCACCGAGGCCGCCAGCGACCTCTACCAAATCTCCAACCAGGTCACCCTGGGTGTCAGCGAGCAGGCCATCGTCTCGGAGTTCGAAAACGTCATCATCCCCGAGATCACCGAGTATGAAAAGGCCGCCCGCAAGCAGCTTCTGACCAAGCAACCCGAAGCCCTCGACGACAAGATCGCCCGCGCCATGGCCCTGCTCCAGAACGCGTACCTGATCAGTTCTCAGGAGGCGTTGTTTCTCCTGAGCCACCTGCGCCTGGGCCTGAACATGCACGAGCACATGGGCGCCAGCACCCCGGCCATCGAGCGGCTTTGCGCCCTGAGCACCGACGGCACCGACCGCGGCCGATTGTCCATCCGCACGATCAACCGGCTCTTCATGCTCACCCTGCCGGCTCATCTCCAGATCAACCACGGCGCGGTGCTCGATCCCACCCGGAGGGATGCCCTGCGAGCCAAGATCATCCGAGAGGCCCTGAGCCCGCAGTGAAAGAGTGTCGCTCCCCCGCGGCGGTCCGGGCGGGCAACCGCTCGAGGAGTTTCCTGCGCCCCCGCCGGGCGGCCTCCCGAAGATTGCTCTGGCAATCCGGGCGGTTTTATGCTATGAACGGTTGTTTTGTCGCGCTGGTGCGGATCGGTACCTATTTGGCGTCCACAAGCTTATGTTTGCGATCTTGAGCGATATACATTCGAACCTCGAGGCCCTCAGCACGGTCTTGGCCGACATCGAAAAACGCGGCATCCGGGAGATCTACTGCCTGGGCGACGTCGTCGGCTACGGCCCCAACCCCATCGAGTGCCTGGATCTGATCATCGAGCGGGCCCAGTGGTGCGTGCTGGGAAACCACGATTACGCGGTGTTTTACGAGCCGACCAACTTCAATTACGGCGCCGAGCAGGCGAGCTTCTGGACCCGCGAGGTGCTCGAACTGCAGGAGCCCGGACCGAAGAGCGACCGTCGCTGGCGGTTCCTGGGCGAGCTGCCCATGCGGCATTGCATCACCGTCCAGTTGGGACCGACGAAGGCCACGATGGAGTTCGTCCACGCCTCGCCGCGAAGGCCGATCAACGAGTACATTTTCCCGGACGACGTGTACACCAACCCCGCGAAGGTCCGCACGCTGTTCGAGAAGATCCAACACGTGTGCTTCATCGGGCACACGCACATGCCCGGCGTGTTCCTCGATGAGCCGGACTTTTACCTGCCCGACGAGCTGGGCGGCGTTTACCCCATCATCGAGGATGAGAAAGCCATCATCAACATCGGGTCGGTCGGCCAGCCCCGCGACAAGGACAATCGGGCCAGTTACGTATACGTCGAGGACAACAAGGTGCATTTCGTCCGTCTGGATTATGACTACGAGACGACGATGAAGAAGATCCTGGCCATCGACCGCCTGGACAACTTCCACGCGGAACGGCTCAAGGACGGGCGATAGGACGGAAGTTCGATCTGGGATGGTTGTTTTTTGATTTGTGAGTCTATGAACGTGAAAACGATTTTGATTGTGGTTGTGGCCGGATTCTGTCTGCTGTGCGGCGGACTGATCGTCCAGTCCGGATTTCCGCGTCTGATTCTTCTGCAACAGACGACCGAGGTGACGGCGCCGTCGGCGGAGCCCGGCGCGCCGGCCGTCCGAGCTGCGCAGCCGCAATTGCAGGCGGGCGCCGCGGAGGCCTTCGCCGCCGTCGGCGGGGACAAGACCGACGTGACGATCGGTTCGACCGACAAAGCCAGCCCGTTCAAGTACCGGTTGGTGCTCGATTCCCGAGGGGCGGCCATTCGGACCGCGACGTTCCGCGAGTTCGACGACCGCGACCGCAAAGCGCCCAAGCCGCTGGAGTTCCTTTCGCCGGTCGAGGTCGGCAGGGATCTGTGGCTTTCCATGGCCAACCAGCGCTTGCAGCGGAGCTTCGAAGAGGGCGGCGCGTCCGCCCACAAGCTGGGCGCTCTGAGCTGGCGCGCCCTGCCGGTCGAGAAACTCCCGGGCGGGAGCGAAGCCGCCTCGTTCGAGGCGACGGTCGTGGATGCCGAAGACCACCCGGTACTGCGGCTGACCAAGACCTATCGCGTCCACCCGGACAACTACATGCTCGACGTCAGCCTCCAGATGGAGAACCTGGCGGACCGCAAGCAGAAGGTGAGTTACGAACTGACCGGTCCGCTGGGCCTGCCGATGGAAAGCGGCTATCGCATGGACATGCGGAAGGTCGTCGCAGCCTTCCAGACCCCCGGCGGCGAAATCCAGAGCACCGGCCTGGACATGAAGACCCTGGCCAAGGCCGACACCGCGGAAAAGCGGGAATTGAAACCTCGCAATCCCGATTCCTCGTTCCTCTGGGTCGCCACGGTCAGCAAGTACTTCGCAGGGATCCTGGTCCCGACGACCCCCGAGGGCCGTCCCGGCGGAAACTGGATCGCACGAAAGTGGGGGGTGTACTACAATCCCGATCTGGACGCCAAGCACAACAGCGGCGACGAATCCCTGGGATTCGTCGTTTCCAGCGTGCCGGTCGAGCTGGAGGCCCACGCCCGCCAGACGCACTCGTTCCAGCTCTACCTGGGCCCCAAGGACAAGGGCCGGTTTGACAAGGTCCCGCTGTATCGCTCGCTGGGTTTCGTGCACACGATCGACTTCATGAGCTGTTGCTGTCCGGCCAGCATCATCAATCCGCTGGCCTTCGGCATCCTGGCGATCATGAACTGGATGTATTATGTCATTCCGAACTACGGCATCGTCATCATCATCCTGGTGTTCGTCATGCGTCTGGTCCTTCACCCGATCACCAAGAAGAGCCAGATCGCGATGCACAAGATGAGCAAGCTGGCGCCGCGGGCCGAGGAGATCAAGCAGAAGTACGGCAACAACAAGGCCGAGATGAACAAAAAGCTCATGGAGCTCTACCGCGAACAGGGCGCCTCGCCCATCATGGGATTCCTGCCCATGTTCGTCCAGATGCCGATCTGGATCGCCCTCTGGAGCGCGATCTACACCAGCATCGACCTTCGCGGCGCGGCCTTCCTGCCCTTCTGGATCACCGACCTGTCGGCCCCCGACGCGCTGGTCTCTCTCGGGAATCTCAAGGTCCCCCTGCTGGGCTGGCACATCGGTTCGCTGAACCTGTTGCCGATCCTGATGGGCGTGGCGTTCTACCTGCAGCAGAAGCTCACCCCGATGCAGCAGCCCTCGGCGGCCACCAACCCGCAACTGGCCCAACAGCAGAAGATGATGAACATCATGATGCCCCTGATGTTCCCGCTGATGCTGTACACCGCGCCTTCCGGCGTGAACCTGTACATCATGTCGAGCACCTTTGCCGGCGTGATCGAGCAGTACGTGATCAAGAAACACATCCGCCAGCGGGAAGAGCAGGAATCGCAGGGCCTGATCCCCGCGACCAGCAAGACCGGCGGCAAGGTCAAGAAAAAGAAACCCAAGCCGTTCTACCGGTTCCGATGATGTGCGAGGGTGGAGGTTGGATTTCGGATTTGCAGGGCGGACCCGGCGTTCGAAGCCGGTTCGAATGTCGCATCCCGGCGTCCGGGGCGGGGTATGCACGATCTAAACGACACCATCGTGGCCGTCAGTTCCGCAAGCGGGGGCGTGCGGTCCATCGTCCGCGTCAGCGGTCCCGAGGCGGTCTCGATCTGCGGGAAGATTTTCCAGCCCAGCCCGAGGGGGCAGACCCACAATCGACAATCCGCCCTCGAACATCGCGCGATCCTTCCCGGCTGCGTTCACATCAGCGATGCTCTGTCCGTGGACGCCCTGCTCTACTCGTTCCTGTCGCCCCGCTCCTACACCGGTCAGGATTTGATCGAACTGCATGTGCACGCCGGTCCCTGTCTCGTTGAGGCCCTTCTCGAACGGCTGTTGGCGGCGGGCTGCCGGCTCGCGGGACCGGGCGAGTTCACCGCCCGCGCCTACCTCCATGGCAAGCTCGATCTGGCCCAGGCCGAGGCGGTCAACGAAATCGTCCACAGTTCCAACCTCCTGCAACTGGAGGCGGCCGAGCGGCTCCTGGGCGGACGACTCACAGATCAAACAGGCGAGATTCGCACCGCGTTGCTGGACCTGCTGAGCCTGATCGAAGCGGGCCTGGACTTCAGCGGCGAGGACATCGAATTCCTCCCCGCCGACCAGGCGGTGGCGAGGTTGGCAAAGATCCAGGGGAGTTTGGAGGACCTTCTGGCCGCAAGCATCCGCTGCCAGACGCTGATGGACCTGCCGTCGGTCGGGATCGCCGGCGCGCCCAACGCGGGCAAGAGCAGCCTCTTGAACGCGCTGCTGGGCTGGGAACGGAGCATCGTGTCGCCCCAGGCCGGGACGACACGCGACGTGCTGACGGCGGTGATGAAGACGACTTCACGTGTGAACTGTCAAGGGTCCCGCGACGAAAGCCGATCCGCGGCCCATCCGACTTCAAACTTGAAACTGGAAACTTCCAATTCCTTCCAGTGCGTTCTCTTCGATTGCGCCGGTCTGATCCGGGCACCGGCCTGTGTTCTGGAAGAGCTGGCCCAGCGGGCCGCGATCGAGGCTCTGCAACGCTGCACCCTGGTGCTGTTCTGCGTCGACTCCGCCAAGGCCGACTGGAGCGAAGACCTCGCGATTCGCACGCTGATCCGTCCCGGGCGGGTGATCTATGTCGCGACGAAATCCGACTTGAATTGCCGGTCGGAGGACCTGTCCGAGGTTTTCGGAGCCAAGTTCCTTGCGGTTTCCGCGACGACTCGGGCAGGTTTGGAGGAACTGGTCCAAGCGATCCGGCGGGAAGTTTGTCGCAGGGGCGACGCGTACGCCACGGTGCCCGACCCGTCAACGCCTCACGGCGTCGCGACAAACGAAGGGACCGGTGTCCTGACGTTGACCGCCCGGCACCGGCAGGCCGTCACCGAGGCCGTCGAGAACGTACGGCAGGCGATTACGGAAGTGCGGCAGGGCCGCGAGGAGGTGGCGGCCATGATGATCCGCGCCGCCTGCGACGCGATCTCAGGCATCGAGCGCGAACCCCTCGATGAGCAGATTCTCGAGCGGATCTTCTCGCGGTTCTGCGTCGGAAAGTGATAACCATGAATGGACAGGGATTGAAACGGATGAAGAGGAAAACCGCCCCAGGTACGCGATCCGTCCCGGACGGAGCCGCCGTCCTGCATGTGAGTGCATGTCTGTTGGTGCTCTGTCGTGTCGTTACGACCAACCCCGCGACCGCGCAGGAGGCTGGAGTGCTTCGTAAGCCCGTTCCCATCAACGTGGCCGAGGCGATCCTCGAGCCCTTCTGGACGCCGGAACTGAGCGGGTTGGCCAAGTGGCGGATCGAGGATGGAACGAGCCACGGACTTCGCGTTCGACAGAACTGGAGCGCGGTCGATTTCGAATGGGCGTCCAAGCCCGCCGCCGGTCCGGCGCTTCGCATGACCCGGGACTTCGGCGTCGATTGCTCCGGCTACGACCGCCTGTTGATCTGCCTGTCGATGCCGAAAGGCTGCGTGCTCCGCGCGATCGCACAGACCGACAAGGGCCCGCGCACGTTCGTCTCCGAGCCTGCCGCCGAGAGCCGGGCGGAATACGTCGTCGAACTCGACGGCGCGACGCGGATCGACACTCTGACGCTGGAGATCGACGGGGGAACCGTGGGCAACACCGCAGGCTGGTTTCGCTGGATCGGACTGCAGAGCACGGAGCGTTTGCCCCTGTACTTCGGCCAGTGGGATCACTCCGCCCGGTCGTGGGACGCGTACCTTCAGAAAGCCGATTTTCGCCCCGAGTTCAAGCCTCGCTACGGCATCTTCCTGACCGAAGAAGAACTGGAGGAACTTCGATCGCAGCACCGGCAGGCCGTCGAAAAGGAGGGACGGTCCCGCTACACGGACTTGGCCCAGACGGCGCGCGGGGATGAGCCCGAGAAAGGAATCCACGAGTTCGTCAAAAGCGGCGGCAGCGCCTCGGCGCACACGCGCGTTCGGGACAAGGACCGACCCCGACTGACCGGCAGCCCCGATCTGGCGGTCGCAGGATTGGTGCTTCGCGATGCGGACACGCTGCGAATGGCGGCGCGATACGCGTTGTGTCTGGCCTTGAGCGGCCACTGGGAGACCGGGTTCATGTCGGTCTATCCCGGCGGCCCCTGGGAGGACCGCGCGTTTCGTCGTTCCTACACCGCCGAGGACATCGCGGTGATTCTGGACCTGGCGGGCGAGGTGTTCAGCGAGGCCGGGCGAGCGTATCTGATGCGAAGACTCGCGGAGGAAGGGGTCGGGCCGATCAACTATGTCACCTGGCGACACGAGTACATCTTCCACTGCAACCAACTGGCCTACTTCAATACCGGACGCATGTGCGCGTACCTGGTCCTGGAGCGTCAGTGGCCTCGGGTGAAACCCTACACCGACCTGGCGTATCGCGACGCGATCGACAATCTCGAAGCGGTGATCGAGCCGGACGGCGGTTCGCTCGAAGGGCCCGGCTATCTCAGTCCGACCGTCCGCGAGAACTACAAGGCCCTCAAGTACTACGCCAGAGCCAGGGGAAGGAACGTGTCCGAACTGGTCCCCGACGTGCTCAAGCGAACGTCGGACTACGCGGCGGTCGTCGCCTCGACCACGGCCGACGATGTGATCGCGATCTGCGATTCCGGCGCGAGCTTTCGCAGGGACAGTCTGATCGTTTTGATGGAACTGGTTCCTCAGAGCTACTGGACCACGATCTACAGCAAGCAGCTCGTTCGCGAGGGCAAGCCTGCGGTCGAAGCGCCGCAACTGCCGGCCTTTGTGGCCTTGCCGCACACGGGGTACCTGGCGTCGACGCGCCGGCTCGCAGACGAGCCGGTCAAGATCTTCGTCATGGGCAACAAAGCGGGCGCCGGCCACACCCATGAGGACAAGGGCAGCTTCGTGCTCGAATACGCAGGCCAGGCGTTTGCCGTGGATCTGGGGATCTGCGACTACGAGGACCCCATCCACGCGGTGTACAAGCACGCTCAGCGTCACAACATGCTCGTGCCGGTCGGAACGTCCGAGCGGGCCTGTCCTCAAAACCCGCTGAGGGTGGACGTCAAGCCCGTCGGCCAAGGCGACGAGCGTAAGTTCCACGCGAGCATCGATGCCACGCCGGGCTGGGAAAGATACTACAACAAGTGGGTGCGCCGCTGGGATTCGCCCTCGCCGGAGGTGCTGGTGATCCGCGACGAATACGAGCTTGCCAAAGGGACCGGCGTGGAGTTCTACTGGCAGACCAAGCTGCCGGTGGAGCGACGCGACCGGACGATCGTCATTCGCGGCCAACGAGGGATCGCGACGCTCTCGGTCCCGCCGGACTGCACGATCCGCGTCGAGCAACTGGACCTGGCCGACGGCGATCAGCACAACCGCATCGCGATTCGCAAAGA
>JAGPGT010000029.1 GCA_018055905.1 Phycisphaerae bacterium | reverse complement strand
TTTGGCTCCCCGAGTAGGGCTCGAACCTACAACCTAGCGGTTAACAGCCGCTCGCTCTACCATTGAGCTATCGGGGAATAATCCCGAGCAACAGCACCATCGGGACGCCACCCGATGCTCCTGCCTCTGCAATTATCGTCGCAGAAGCCCTACTTACAACAGATTTCGCGAACTTTGTCAAGATTTATCTGCTGCGGCCGATAGAGAAAAATCAAAGCCCTTGCTGGACAAGGATTGCCCAGGGCATTACACTGGCTAATTTAGGGGTTTTATTTGGACCTTGTCAGGATGAGCGATCCGAACGAGAAGATCCCCCAGGATCTTCGAATGCGACCCGTCCTAAGTTATGAGGAACACCCGCCGCGTGGAGCGCATCTAGCGGGTTTATAGAAGATTTTGTTATTGTCGGACTCTTAGGTTGGCGTTCCATGGCCAAAGATATTCTCAGTGTGGGGGGATTCACGATTATCAGGCGGATCGGCAACGGTGCCCGGAGCACGATCTACCTGGCAACCGATGAGGAAGACGGCAGTATCGTCGCCCTCAAACGCCTGATCTACGAAAGACCCGAGGATCAACGTGTCTTCGAGCAGACCGAACACGAGTACCACGTTGCCAAGAAGATCGACCACCCGTACATCCGAAAATGCTATAAACTCCAGAAAATCCGCAGCATGTTCCGCGTCCGGGAATTGCTCCTGTCCATGGAACACTTCGACGGAAAGACCCTCGAAGAGAGCACAACCTTGAGCCTGGGCGACGTCCTGCTGGTCTTTCGCATGGTCGCCACAGGCCTCAACGCCCTGCACCAGCAAGGCTACGTCCACTGCGACATCAAGCCCAATAATATCCTCATCAGCAAGACCGGAACGATCAAGATCATCGACCTGGGTCAGAGCTGCCCCATCGGTACCGTCAAGTCGCGCATCCAGGGAACCCCCGACTACATCGCGCCCGAACAGGTTCGGCGAAAGACCCTCGGCCCCAAAACCGACATTTTCAATCTCGGCGCGACCATGTACTGGGCCCTGACGGGCAAGAACGTGCCGACCTTGATTCCCAAGAAGTCCAAGAACGGACTGGCCGCGATGGCGACAACTCCGAAGTGCCCTGCCCCGCACGAGCTCAAGAGCCAGTTGCCCATCGGGATTTCGAAGCTGGTCATGGACTGCGTCAAGGAAGAGCCCATGGAACGACCGCCCAGTATGATGGAGGTCATCTCCCGGCTCGACCTGATGATCCACAGCATCTTCGGAAGCAGAATCAAGTCGAACCGAAATGCCGCAAACAACAATCGATCTTCTCAATAAAGGGATTTGCGCCAATCAGACGGACAGGTTCCGCCGAGGAAATTTGATTTGTCTTCCGAAAACCGGCTCCCTGATCGTCACCGGCGACATCCACGGCCACCGCCGCAATTTTGAACGGATTGTCGCCTTTGCCCGGCTGGCCGACCACCCCGACCGGCACCTTATTTTCCAGGAAATCATCCACGGCGGCCCCGAAGACGAAGCGGGAGGGTGCCTGTCCTACCAGCTGCTCTTCGACGTCATCCGCCTGAAACTGCGATTCCCCGACCAGGTCCACCTGGTCATGGGCAACCACGACACCGCCACCATCTGCAGCACGGAAGTGATGAAGAACGGCAAGGAAATGAACCGAGCGATGAGCTCGGCCTTGGACCGGGAATTCCGCCAGTCCGGCCCCGACGTCCGTCTGGCGATCCGCCAGTTCCTGTTTTCGCAACCCCTGGCGGTGCGATGCGGCAACCGCCTGTGGATCTCGCACTCTCTGCCCGGCGACCGCTCCCTCGACGAGTTCGACCCGGCCATCTTCGAACGGGAACTGCAAGTCAGCGACTGCGAACGCCCCGGCTCGGCCTACCTTCTCACCTGGGGCCGCAGGCACAGCCAACCGACCCTCGACCGCCTGGCCAAAACCTTCGACGTGGACGTCTTTGTCCTGGGCCATCAACCTCAAACCCACGGCTGGTGCAAGGCGGGAGAAAACCTCATCATCCTGGCCTGCGACCACAACCACGGCTGCCTCCTGCCCATCGACCTGTCCAAGACCTACACCGCCGCGGACCTGGCCGACCGCATCATCCCCCTGGCTTCCATCCCTTAATACCCCACCAGGACTGGGAATTTTTGAGGTTCGGAGCGGTTTTTGCTCGCGACAGCCCCCACTTACTGAATCCTATAAACTTGGTAAAATTACGTATTTATACGTATTGACAGAACAGGATGATAATCTAGGATAGATCTAAGAGTTGCAGTGCAAAGACGCAAAAATTGCAAGGCTGTGACCGTTTCGGACGCGGACGGGGTGTGGGGCAGATGAAGTTGGGGAGAATCATCCTGGTGGCCACGGGCCTGCTGATGCCGGCGGGGGTCGCGCACGCCGACATGATGCCTTTGGCCCCCCTGCATGGCACCGTCGTGTGGGCCTGTTGCGATTCGATCGAGGAGGTCGAAGAACCCACTGAGCCCACAGAACCCGCGAACCCTGCGAATCTGTCCTCTTTCCCGAGCATTTTCGATTGGGGCCTGCACGGGGTGCTCTTTAGGCCTGTGATTCGGATCGACGTCTCCGAGCGCCCTGAATCTCCGCCGGTGGTGGTCCTTGCGGAGAAAGAGGGTGGTTTCACTCTGTGTCTGTACGCGATGATAAGCCTGGGACTGATCGACTCGGTTCCCTGGACCCGCAAGTGGATGGTCAGGACGCTGCCTCGATGGTACTGGAACGGATGTCCCGGCGTCTATCGACCCTCCCTGGCCATTTCGGTGATGCTGCGTCACCCCGAGCCGACGGCCCATTGGAACCCGCCGGCCGACCCGCTGCAAGATCAACCGACTCAAGATCGGTATGAGACAACCTTTTTGCTCTGGCGACCCTCGCAGTGCACGCCAGCAGTAGTCGCGCCGCGTGGACCTCCCGCCTGAGCCCGCCACGCACCTCTCGCAGGATAATCATGCGAGAGATCCGAAAGGAGAACACAGAAAAGAGAGGTTCACTCTATGAAAAAGATCGTTCTTGCCGCCCTCGTGTGTACATGTCTCGCCGCACCTGCTTGGGCGGATCCGACGTTCGGATTCTACAAGCTCACCAACAATAATGTTGAGAATCTGTCCTCTCAACTCAGCGTGGTCGTCTCGGACGCCGGCAGCAATCAGGTGCTGTTCAAGTTCTTCAACAACGTGGGGATTGCGTCCTCCATCACCGACGTCTACTTTGATGATGGCACCCTCCTGGGAATCGCCACCATCACGTCGAGCGCCGGAGTTGCGTTCGATGACCCTGCCACCCCTGGCAATCTGCCGAGCGGCAATACGGCTAGTCCGCCCTTTATGACTACGGCCAACTTCTCCGCCGACTCAGATACACCAATTATGGCAAATGGTGTTAACAGTGCTTCGGAGTGGTTAGGGATTACCTTCAACCTGATCAACGGCAAGACCTATGCGGACACACTGGCCGCTTTGGGTGATGGAAGCCTGCGGATTGGGCTTCACGTCCAGGCGATTGGCACGACAGGTGGTAGCGACAGCTACGTGAATGTCGTTCCTGTCCCTGGTGCGGTTCTCTTGGGCTTCCTTGGGCTTGGTTATGCCGGGATGAGACTGCGTCGGGAGGTCTGACGGAATCCTGATTGCAGGTAGATTCGTGATGAACCAGCCGGCCAGGTCCTCGCTGAGGGGACTTGGCCGGCTTTGCTTTGATCGCAATCAACTACCTTGACACGAAGGTCCCGGCGTGATCTTCGACCGAGATCCAAGAACTCATACGCGTCAGGAATGATCCATGCGCGGGAGGAACTTGTCGTCCTGAGGCACAGCCGAAGGACCTGGGCATAGGACTACTTGGCCGCCAGGACGTCGAGTTCCGCGATCGTTGTGTAGGGTTGGCGGGACCACTCGCTCAGGGCGACCAGGCGGATGTACCGGCCTGTCGCAGGCTTCTCGAACCGCACCTCCTGGAGTTGGTCGTTGTTCGGGAAGCGGCCGTCTTTCACGACGGGCTCCCACTGTTGGCCGTCGGCGCTGACGTAGAATTCGTAGCCACGGATCCGACCGTTGGCGTTGCCACCCTGGCGGGGCAGTTGCGTGAAGCCCACCAGTTGCAGCGACTTGCCCAGGTCGATCTGGATCTCGTGCGGATGCGAGGGCTGCGAGGACGACCAGCGGGTGTGCCAGAACGTCCCAGGATCGTTATCGATCGCGTGACGGAACTCCCCTTCGCCAGGCTCGAAGCTGTCCACGTGGACCACCTTCCACGTCGATTTGTCCAGCACCTGCATCGGAACGATCTTCTCGAACGCCGCACGGGCGGTGTCGCTGGTCAACTTGTCGCCCAGGTCGATTCGGGCCTCGACGGTCGCGGCTTCGACCTGCTCGAAAGGCCCGGCGTAGCTCTTCCAGGCCCCGCCATCGATACGATACTGGACCTTGCCTTTGCCGCTCGACTCGATCCGCACCATCCCGCTCTTGTCGCGAGCGACCAGCGGCGCGCCCAGGTTGGGCAGTTGGACCCTGGCCTCGGCGTTCGCGGGGCGCAGCGAGTAGCGGAATCTCGTGGGCGAGGCGGTCAGGATGTACTGGTTCATCGGCCGCGGGCCGCAGCTCGCGCCGCCCAGACCCATATGGGCCGCGTCGATGCACAGGTACACCTCGTCTCGCGGCACGACCTTGTCGACATGGCGTGCCTCGTCGTAGTCGATCGCGGTGTTGTGATGGGCGGCGATCGAGTAGGTGCCGTCGGTGACCACCAGCAAGCCCCGCTTCTTCGCGTCGGTCAGGGTCGCCCAGCGGACGTCGGTCTTGTTGCCGTTCTCCTGGGGCCGGACGTACCGCTCGTACTGCTGAGCGACGGTGCCTCTGTGGAGGCCGACGTCGGCGCTGCGTTTGCGGTCCACGTAGCTCTCGTGCGGCCCCCTGCCCAGCCAGGTCAGCGTGTCGAGGCCCTTGGGAAGAACCATGCTTACGCCCAGCTTGGGCAGATTCGAAAGGTCGCCATAGGGTTCGACCTGGTTGGTCACGTCGATCGAGCCGTTCCCGAAGACCGTGAACGCGGCGGTGTGGACCATGCCGGTTCCGGATCGGCCCGCACAGTCCACGGTGCAGCGCACCCGAACGATACCGGGGGCCAGCCGCTCCACCGCGACATCCTTTGCGGAATAGGAGAGGCTGCGAATCCCTGTGCGTTCGATATCCCGCCGGAGCCAGTTGTCGTTGTCCACCGGGGCGCGGTAGAGATTCAGACGCGGGCCGCCGTTGCCGGCGAGGGTCTCGACGCCGCTATAGACGAGCGAAGACAGCGTGCCCGCCGAACGGCTGAAGACCGCCTTGAAGCCCTGCCCGGCGATGGTGATCGCGTCGCCCTCTTCGGTCACGGTCAGAGGCGTCAAGCCCGCCAGATCGAGCAACGGAGCCTCGTCCGCGTAGGGCAGCTTGAACTGCTCGCAGGCGACGACGTGGCCCGCCTTGGCGTACAGCTCATCCTGCTTCTGCACCAGGCTCACGTTCAGGAAGTACTCGGCGCCGGCCTTGAGCTTGGGCTGCTTCACGGACAGAGCGACCTTGGCGGACTGGCCCGGCGCGACGCTCGGAAGCTTGGCCTTGCCCTTGCCGACCACCCGGCCGTCCTCAAGGAGCTGCCATTGCAGGCCGAAACGGTCCAGGTTCGTGAAGAAGTACTTGTTCCTGAGCGTGATCGAGACGCTCCTGGCGGTCGCCTCGTCCAGAGCGAAGCCGACGTATTGATAGACTTTGTTGACCTCCTTGAGCTTGGCGGTGTTGGAGCGGTCGGGATCGACGACGCCATTGCAGCAGAAGTTGTTGTCGTTGGGCCGGTCGCCGAAGTCGCCGCCGTAGGCGAAGAACCACTGCCGGGAGCCGTCGGGGTTCGTCTTGGCGGTGTAGGTGCGGAGGCCCTGATCGACCCAGTCCCAGATGCACCCGCCGATCAGGCGGGGATGGCTCTCGATCGCGTCCCAGTACTCCTGGAGATTGCCGATCGCGTTGCCCATCGCGTGGGCGTACTCGCACATGATGAAGGGCTTGGGCGACTCGCTCTTGCCCGAGGCGATCAGGCCCTCGACCGAGGGGTACATCACGCTGTCGATGTCCGCGACGGAGTTCATCCGCTCGTAGTGGATGGGCCGGGACGTGTCGAGGTTGCGGATCGCGCGGGCGGCGGCTTCGAAGTTCGGACCGCTGCCGGCCTCGTTGCCCAGCGACCAGATCACCACGCACGGATGGTTCTTGTCCCGCTCGACCATGCGGACGTTGCGGTCCACGTGGGCCTTCTCCCAACTCGCGACCGCGCCGAGCGTCTCGCGGCCGTACCCCATGCCGTGCGACTCGACGTTGGCCTCGTCGATGACGTAGATGCCGTAGAGGTCGCACAGGTCGTACCAGAGGGGGCAATCCGGATAGTGGCACGTGCGGACGGTGTTGACGTTGTTCTGCTTCATCAGCTCGACGTCCTTGATCATCGAGCCGATCTCGATGGCGTGGCCGCGATCCGGGTCGTGCTCGTGGCGGTTGACGCCCTTGAGCTTGATCGAGACGCCGTTGACGAAGAACTGGCGATCCTTCAGCTCGACCTTGCGGAAGCCGAAGCGGGTGGCTTTGACCTCAGCGACGTTGCCCTGCGAATCGATCAACTCGAACACGACGAGGTACAGGTTGGGCGTCTCGGATGTCCACTTGAGCGGGTCCTTCGCCGAGGCGCCGATCTTGACCGCAGCCTCCTGGCCCGGCTCGACCGTCGCGACGACGGATTCGCCCAGCAGGGTCTTGCCTCCCTTGGGATCGACGAGCGTCGCGCGAACCTTGCGGGTCGCCTGGCTGTCCGAGAGGTTGCGGACCTTGGCGGTGATGTCGATCCGGGCGTCCTTGTACTGCTCATCCAGATCGCTGAGAACGAACATGTCCCGCAATTGGACCTGCGGCGTGCTGAAAAGGTACACGTCGCGGAAGATGCCGCTCAGACGCCAGTAGTCCTGGTCTTCCAGATAGCTGCCGTCGGACCAGCGATAGACCTCAGCGGCCAGGAGGTTCTCTCCGGCCTTGAGGTACTTGCCGATGTCGAACTCCGCGGGCGTGCGGCTCTCCTCGCTGTAGCCGACCTTCTGGCCATTGATCCAGAGGTAAAAGGCCGAGGCGACGCCGTCGAAGTGGATGAACACCGCCCGGCCGGCCCAATCCTTGGGCACGGTGAACGTCGTGCGGTAGCTGCCCACCGGATTGGGTTCGCGTGCGGCAGTGAAATCCGCGGGAACTTGCCCGATGACCTTGGGCGGCTGGCGAACGTGCGGATACCGAATGTTGGAGTAGATCGGCGTGCCGTAGCCTTCGATCTCCCAGTTGGACGGGACCGGAATGTCGTTCCAGTCGCTGACGTCGAAGTCGGGCTTATAGAAATCCACAGGACGCTCATCGGGCGACTTGACCCAGTGGAACTTCCACATGCCGTTGAGGCTCTTGTGGAAGGGCGAATCCTGCCATTTCTTCATCGCGTCAACGGCGGTCTTCATCGAGTGGGCGCGAATCGCAGACGAAACCGAGGCAAACGACAACCCCGTCGCTCGCGGCGGCTCTTTGTTGATGCCGATGACCTGCTCATTCTCCCAGTCGGGCGCCTGAGCCCAGGCCGACACGCTGCACAAACACCCCGCCAAACCCATCAGCAACATCGATCGCACGTTCACAGTTGATCTCCTTCAAAAGATCGTCGGATGAGCCCGTTATCATATCGCAAGACGTCGCCGAATCGCCAGCGTAAAAGAACCTTTCGCCAGAGTACACACGAAAAACCTCTGGTGTTTTGAGGCCCAATCGCCTATGTTGGTGACACCGACCCCGAGCGACCCGGAGGGTCGGAGCCCGGGAGGTTCCCAAAGGCCGATCGCCGCGGGGGAGCCCATCCTGATCGCATCGAACATTCGCAATCGGCCGATTCGCATGGATTGGTATTGTTACATAGCTTGGGCGGCGGTATTCGTGCAACTGCTGTTCGTGTACAGCGCGGCCCGCAATTATCGGTACGTGCGGTCCAAGTCCGTCGCCCGAAAAGAGGCGACGCACCGGCCCCGCACGACGCTGATCATTCCCTGCAAAGGCCTCGACGCTCGCTTCGATTCGAATATCCGGTCGTTCATCGAGCAGGAGTATGAGAACTTCCGGCTCTTCTTCGTGGTTGAGAACGAGTCCGACCCGGCCTATCGCCAGTTGCAGGCCCTCAAAACTCGATTCGGCGGGAACTCCCGCGCCCTGGAGATTCGAATTCTGGTCGCAGGCGCTTCGCAGACCTCCGGTCAGAAGATCCACAATCTGCTGTACGCCTACCGCCAGGTCCCCGACGACACCAAGGTCCTGGCCTTCGCCGATTCCGACGTATACGTGCAGCGAGACTGGCTGGCCCGGCTCGTTCGTCCGCTGCGACGGCCCCGTTGCGGCGTGGCCACCGGGTACCGTTGGTTCGTCCCCCTCGACAACCACCTAGCCACTCTGGCGATGTCGTCGATCAACGGCGCAGTCGCCCAGTTCCTCGGCAACAGCCCCTTCAACCATGCCTGGGGTGGCTCGATGGCCGTTCGCATCGAGGACTTCCGCCGTCTGGGCATCCCCCAAGTGTGGTCGAACACGCTCAGCGACGACCTGTCCTTGAGCCAGGCGGTCAAGCGAGCCGGCATGAGAGTCACCTACGTGCCAGAATGCCTCGTCGCATCCTTCGAATCGACGAGCTGGCCCAAGCTCTTGGAGTTCGGCCGCCGGCAGTTCCTGATCACGCGGGTCTATGCCCCCTGGACCTGGCGTCTGGGCCTGCTCAGCAGCGCAGGCTCGGTCGCAGGTCTCTGGGGCGGCGCAGCCATGGCGGTCCATGCCGCCCGCCATCACACGAGCCATCTCCTGCTGTGCGCCGCGATTCCCTGTTTGTTCTTGGCTGGTCAGATCATCCGGGCGGTGCTGAGGCAGTTGACCGCCGCTCAAGTCCTCCAGAAGCACCTGCCCCAGTTACTGCCGGCCGCCCTGGCGGACATCCTAGGCTGCTGGCTCTGGTCGATCATGCTGCTGGCCTCCATGATCTCGTCGGCGTTCGGGCGAACCATCCGCTGGCGGGGAATTCGTTACAAGTTGATCAGCCCCAGTAAGACCCTGATCCTCGAAGACGACGCTTCAGCGGGCAACGGGTAATCTTCACTCGTCCCGAACCGCACACACGCCTTGCCGCACCGGCCGCAGAAGAATCACACAGCGACTTGGGGGGATTTATAGGAACCAAACGGCGACTCCCGCGTCTATACTGATAAGAGCAATGACGATACACGCCTCCGGAGCGGTTGCCCCGAGGCGTGAGAGCGGATACAATCGCATGGGATCGATGAAGGATTGTCTGTCACAGGGAGACCTCGGGCGGTTCGTCGCCGCGAACGCCTCCGTGGAGACGTTGACGGCCTGGAAGCGTCATCTGCGGTTGTGCGATCGATGTGCGGCGTCCGTCGCGAGAGTGCGCGCGGGGTTGGAGCCTCAGACGCCGGCTCTTGAGGTTTGCGCCGATGCGACGCAGGTCGCCCCCCTGGCTGTCGGACTGGAACCCAACCTTCAGATTGGCGATTTCCGCATCGAACGACGACTCGGCTCCGGCGGCATGGGCGTCGTCTACCAGGCCGTGCAGCGTTCGCTCAATCGTCGTGTGGCGCTGAAGGTGCTCCCTTTCAGGCCGGCGGCGGGCCCTTCGGTCGTCGAGCGGTTCCGCCGCGAGGCAAGAACCGCAGCGCAGTTGCATCATCCCGGCATCGTCACGATCTTCGCCGAGGGGGCCGAACGAAACATCTGCTATTTCGCCATGGAGATGATCGACGGACGCAACCTCGACGTGGTCATTGCTGGGTTGAAGCGTCGCTCGTCGTTCGTCGCTCGCCGCTCGGATTCGCAGCCCGAACCAACGAGCGAATCGCCGGAGAGGGGGACCGCCTCGCCCTGCCCGTTGCTCGACTGCAAGACTGAAGGCCAGTATTTCCACGCGGTGGCGCATCTGGTCGCCGGGGCGGCCGAGGCTCTGCACTACGCCCACGGCCACGGCATCATCCATCGCGACGTCAAGCCTTCGAACCTCATGCTCTCCAGTGACGGCCGACTGGTCCTGCTGGATTTCGGGATCGCAAGGATCTGCGAGGAACATGGAACGACGCTCACCTCGGCGTTCGTTGGAACGCCGAGGTACATGAGCCCCGAGCAGATCGTCGGCGGCGACGTCAAACCCGACCACCGTTGCGACATCTACTCACTCGGCGCGACGTTGTACGAATTGCTCACTCTGGAGCCCCTGATCGACGGCGACACCCAGCATCAGGTCATTCACCAGATCCTCAGCGACACCACGCGCCGCCCCCGCCAGGTCAACAGTCGCATCCCTCTCGATTTGGACACCATCTGCTGCAAAGCCATCGAGAAGGACCCGGCCCGGCGATACCAGAGCGCGGCGGAACTGGCGGAGGACCTTCGCCGATATGTGAGCGGCCGCGTGATCCGGGCCCGTCGTCCCGGTCCTCTGGATCGGCTGGGCAAACTCGTTCGCCGTCACAAGGCGATCACGGCCCTCGTGTGCATGGTCGTCGCCGCCAGCGCCGCGGCGGGTCTCATCGGCTGGAAACACTACTCGACCCGTTGGGCCCAACAGTACGCCATGGCCGAGATCGACACCCTCCTGGAGCAGAAGGACTACTTCGCGGCCCTGCGTCTGGCGGAGCGGGCCGAACGCTACATCCCCAACGACCCCCTGCTGACCGACCGCTGGCCGCGACTGTCCCGCGAGCATTCGATCGTGACGACGCCGCCGGATTCGCGGGTCTATATCCGCGAGTACTTCCGCACCGACGGAGGCTGGAAGTACCTCGGCCGGACCCCCTTGCGGCGTGTCCGCATCCCCTACGGAACCTACCGGTGGAAAGTGATGAGGAGCGGTTTCGTGCCCCTGGAGACGGTGCAGACGAACGATCCGCCTTCCGGTGACGGGCCGACGGGTCTGCTGCCCCGGCAGATGAATTTCACGCTGCAAGATGCGGTCTCCAGTCCACGCGATATGGTCTGGATTCCGCCGTCGAACCTCGACCAGATGGGCATGTACCACGGCGATCGGCTGATCCTCCTGGCCCCGGCCTACTACATCGACAAGCATGAAGTAACCCACCGCCAGTTCAAAGAGTTCGTCGATGCCGGCGGATACGAGAAACCCGACTTCTGGAAAGAGGAATTCACACGGGACGGCGTAATCGTTCCCTGGTCTGAGGCGGTGCGACAATTCCAGGACCAGACCGGTCGTCCCGGTCCCGCCTCCTGGCGCGACGGCGCCTGTCCCCTCGGCCAGGAGGACTATCCTGTCGGAGGACTCAGTTGGTACGAGGCCATGGCGTACGCCAGGTTTCGAGGCAAGGATCTGCCGACGATCTTCCATTGGTTGCTGGCCGCCCGGGCGGACGACCATCCTTATACGATCGTCCGCATGAGCAACTTCAGCGACGGGCCCACTGCCGTGGGGACATACGCCGGCATGGGCAGGTTCGGCCTGTCCGACGCCGCGGGCAACGTCCGGGAGTGGTGTAGCAACTCGATCGAAGGCATGGGCGACGCCCGGTGCATCCTCGGCGGCGCGTGGGACGAGCATGCGTTCAGTTTCTCAACAGGCGGCGCGCGATCGCCCTGGGACCGCGACCTCCGCAACGGTTTGCGTTGTGTCCTGTACGTCGGCGGCCTGGAGGCCGTCCCGCCGATGGCGCTGGCGCCGGTCCAACACAAGTGCAGGGACCTGACATATTTCCAGCCGGTCTCAGACGAGGTCTTCACCTCCTATCTCGACACGTGGTACCGCTACGATCCGACGGAGCTCAACCCACGAATCGAACGGAGCGATTACGATCTGGGGTATTGTCGAAGGGTACGGGTCTCCTTCGACGCGGCCTATCCCGGCGAGCGGGTCGTCGCCTATCTGTATCTGCCCGAAGAGGCAAGGCCGCCTTGTCAGGCGGTGGTCTGGTGTCCGGGCGATGAGGCCCGCGACAGTCCTTGGAGCGAGCAGGCACTCACGCACGAGATAGCCGCGATCGTCCGCAGCCGCCGGGCCGTGGTCGTGCCCATCTACAAGGGCACATATGATCGGCGGCTCTCGCGGAGCTACCCGCCCGAGAGCATCCAAAGCCGAAACCTCTGCGTCCAGCAATCGCAAGACTTGCGAAGAACCGTTGATTATCTCAAGACCCGCGACGACATCGACATTTCGCGGCTGGCCTACGTCGGGTTAAGTTGGGGTGGGCAGATGGGCCCGATCCTGATCGCAACCGAACCCCGTTTCAAGACCGGAATCCTTCTGCTGGGCGGACTCTGCGCCTGCAAGAGACCCCCAGCCGCCGACCCCGCCAATTTCGCCCCGCGCGTTACGATCCCCATTCTCATGATCAACAACGCCGCCGACGCAACCTTTCCACTCGAAACGGCACAGAAACCTCTGTTCAACCTGTTGGGGGTCCCGCCGGAGCAGAAGAAGCACGTCCTGTTCCCCGGCGAGCACAGCATCCCCTGGGAACACCGAAGCGAGTACCACAAGACCATCATAGATTGGCTGGACCAGTACCTGGACCCCGTCGGAAAGTCCGCGGACGGACGATGATGTCCCGCATATAGCGGATCGCCCGACCTCGACGACTGTGGTATAATGGAAACCGCGGCGACGTTGAAGACCGGTTCGAATCGAGGATTCGTGCTCCATGTCCATCAGTCAGGAAGATCGCAGCCTCCTGGAGGCTGTGCGAGGAGGCGACGCCGCCGCGTGGACTCGCCTTGTTGACGAATACCAGAGCCGCCTCCTGCGGTTCGCCCAGGCGCGGGTACCGCAGAACGCAGACGCAGAGGACATCGTCCAGGATACCTTCGCGTCCTTCGTCAAGGCCGTTCGCACACTTCGAATCGAGACCAGCATCGAGACGTATCTGTTCGGAATCCTGCGCAACGCGATCGTCAACCGCGTGCGGACGCGTTGGGTCCGGACGGTGTGTCTAATCCAGGACGTCTATCACGTCGGCGAAGACGGGACACCCGACGATCTGCTCACGTGCATGACGTCGCCCGATCCGAGCGCAAGTGCGTGCGTCAGTCACCAGGAGCAGCACAGCCTCCAGCGGCAGGTCCTCGTAGAGGTCCTGCAGGGGTTGGTCAAGGATCTCCAGGACGCAGGCAAACTCCGAGATCTTAAGATTGCCGAACTGGTCTTCTACTGCCAACTCGCAAGCAAAGAAGCCGCGAGACTGATCGGGATCGATGAAGGCCTGGTCCGAGTTGTGAAGCATCGGTGCCTCAAGTCGATCCGCCAATCCGTAGTCACTCATGACGCCATCCAGAACCTGTCGATCTCCTTCTCCGAGGACTTGTTGACGGAAGTCTGGAGTTCGCAGCGTCTGAGCTGTCCAAAACGCAACACCCTGGGCGCGTTTCTATTGGAGAACCTTTCGCCGGAGTGGTTTGATTACGTGGACTTCCACCTGACAACGGTGGGTTGCCACTTCTGCCGGGCGAGTTTCAAAGACCTCCAGGAACAGCAGACCGACAGCCGGCAGACGCAATTCCGCCGGGAGATCCTCAACTCGACGATCGGTCTGCTGTCGAACGGCACGTGAAGCCCAGCGGGGGCGGAGAAGACCCCTATTGAGACCCTTTGGGCGAATCCTGCTTCGATCCGCCGACGGGCGGACGCTTCTGGTGAACCCCCCGCTGCATCGCCTCGAAGCGATTCTCCAGGAGGTCCACGCCGACGAGGATGATCACGGCCAGAATCGCCAGCTTGACCCCCAGCCACGAGAATCCCAGTCCGATCGTCGCGCCAATGGCCGCCAGGACCCAGATGGCCGAGGCGGAGGTGACGCCCACAACGACACCCTGGCGGGTCAGGATTACGCCGGCCCCGAGAAAACCGATGCCGGTCACCACCTGCCCGACGATCCGCGAGGGGTCGGTCGCGTCGGTGGAGACCGCCCGGGTCATAGCGATGAAGACGTACGTCCCGGTGCAGACCAGGGCGCTGGTGCGAACCCCCACGGGCTTGCCTCGCAACTGCCTCTCCAGGCCAACAATGATTCCGGAAAGGAAACAACACAACAGCCCTTCCCACGTCAGCGGATGGATGTCGAAAATGTTCATAGTCAAACGGGGAAGCCCCCGCCATTTGCCTTTACGATGTCTCCAGCGTCAAGAACCACCGAACACGCGGCGCAGCATATCCGCAACGACGCGGCGGGGCAAGCCCCCCCCCCATCTGTTGTCTCATTTCTCCCGCAACCAGCGGAGGACCTCGCGTGGGCCGGGGCGCTTGCCGTAAAGGAGAATACCGGTGCGAAAAACCTTGGCGGCCAACCAGATGCTCACCAGAACGCCTGCGACCAGGACGACAAACGAAAGCGCGATCTCGCCCCACCAGATGTCCGGCCCGCTCGACAGTCGCAGCACCATGAGCATCGGCGTCGTCAACGGCACATAGGAGAGAATGCGGGCCAAGTCTCCGTTGGGATCCCTCGCCAGTTGCGGCCAGGCGATCAGAGGAATCACGAAGATCAGCGTGATCGGCATCATCAGGCTCTGGGTCTCCTTGACCGTATTGCAGATCGACCCGATGCCGGCCAGGATCGCGCTGAACAGGATGAAGCCCAGGACATAATACGCCAGGCCGTAGACGAGCAGATCCAGGCCGACGTCGATCTTGATGCCCTGCCAAGTCGCAGTCCCATAGGCGGCTGCGCCCCACAATGCCATGACCATCAGTCCCACGCCCGCCAAGCCGAGGATCTTGCCCGCCATGAGCTGGAATGGACTGATTGACGAGAGCAGCATCTCGACGATCCGTGAGTTCTTCTCCTCGATGATGCTGGTGATCATGTGCTGACCCATGCCCACGATGCCGATGAAGATCAGGTACATGAACGCGAAAGGCGCCATCATGCGGGCCGCTCGCTGGCCTTCGCTCTGCACCCGCTCGCGACCCTGTTCTTCCCCCAACTCGATCCGGCGGATGGGGACGTTACGGATCTCGGCCAGCATCGCGGGGTCGAGCCCACGAACCTGATACCGCCGATCGATCACTGCGTCCCTCAGCAACCGCTCGACGGTCCACAAAGCATCGATCTGCGATGCCTTGGCTTTGTAGCTGTAGAATTGCAACGTGCCCTGGCCGGCCTCCAGATCGCCGTCGAGCACGATGCAGGCTTCCAGCTTGCCCTGCCGCAGTTGGTCCTTGCCCCGCTGCTCGGGGCCAGTCCCGTCGTCGCCCTCGGACAGAAGCTGAAGATCCAGAGGCGTCTGCGGGTTGGCCCTGTTGTAGTCCGCGAACGCGCTGGTGATCCGCGAGAGCAGTTCGCCCGCCGGTGCCGCCAGACCCACTCGAAGCGCCGGACGAGGTCCGCCTTCGCTTTGTGCCATCTTCCTGCCAAGCAGGATGATGCCCACGATCAGGACAGGGATCAGCAGCAGACCCAGCAGAAACGTCCGGGTCTTGACTGTGTCGAGAAACTCGCGCTGCGCGACCTTACCGATCTTCCACATGGCCGCCTCCGACCAGCCGCACGAAGATCTCGTGCAGCGAAGGGTGTTTGATCTCGAACGCCCGCACGCGCGTCCGCTCGACGAGGATTCGCAGCAATTCCTGCGGATCGGCGCCGTCGCGCAGCGTCACGTCCAACCGCCGTCCGTCGGGACGGGCCGTCGCCACCTGGGGCAGCGTCCCAACAAAGGCCCCATCGCCTTCGATTTCGATCGAGATCGTGTGAGACTCGTGATGGGATCGGATCTGGTCCAGCGTGCCGTCGACGACGACCTTGCCCTGATTGATCAGCACGATGAAGTCGCACAACTGCTCGGCCTCGTGCATCCCGTGCGTGGAGAACAGGACCGTGCGTCCCTGGCTTCGCATCGTGGTGATGATCTCGCGGAGCAGGTCCTGGTTCACCGGATCGAGACCCGAGAAGGGTTCGTCGAGAATCACCAGTTCCGGGTCGTTGATCACCGTGGCCGCGAACTGGAGTTTCTGGTGCATTCCGCGGGAGAGCTCCTCGACCTTTTTGTTCGCATAGCCGGTCAGATCGATTCGTTCGAGCCATGCCGGAACACGCTGCGCCAGTTGCGCCGCGGATAGCCCCTTGAGCGATCCGAAGTAGCGAAGGACCGCGGCGGCGGTCATCTTGCGATAAAGCCCCCTCTCTTCGGGCATATACCCCACCCGACTGCGGACCGAGCAAGAAGAAGGCTCGTTGAACAATCGAATCTCGCCGCCGTCAGGCCGAATGATGTCCATGATCATGCGGAGCGTCGTGGTCTTGCCCGCGCCGTTGGGCCCGAGGAAGCCGTACACCGCCCCTTGCGGTACCGCAATGCTCAGCCCGTCCACCGCCCGCACCGATCCGAACGATTTGCGGATCTCCCGAAGCTCGATCGCATACGCCATTGCGGTTCTCTCCATCTGCCTTCTTTCTGCGCGTATGCGCAGTTGCCTTTCTGGCACAGACGCACGCAGGCCAGAAGTATTCAATGAATTCCTTCGCCTAGGCCGGTCATTTCCACAGGGCTTCGATCTGTCGCACCGTTTCGTCCACAAGGACTTGGCCGCCCTCGGGACCGACGACGTACTTGTCGGCGCTGTAGCCGCCGCCGGCGACGGCTTCTGCCGTCGGCAGATAACCGCTGTGCTGGCAGGAGAGTTGAACCAGCATCGTCAGGACCGCCGAACTACGGGCCTTGATCCGGACACCGTAATCAAGGTACAGCTCGAAAGGATTGGTGGCGATGGCGACATCGCCAAGTCGCAGCACGTGCAGCTCGACAGGAGCGATGTTGTCCGTGGTATAGAACGGCGCCGCAGCCGACGGGGCCGGCGGCAGGTTCACACGAACCACGGCGTGCCTGAAAACCGGACTGACCATCGCACCGTCGCGGGCCGTCGGCAGAACGTCCATCACCGAATCGACAATCCGCCGGGCGATCTCCTGGCGGTTGGAGAGTCCCCTTCGCTTGGTCATGGCCTCCTCGGCCTTCTTGCGGTAGAGCAGGTGCGGTGAGAGGTCCCCCGCCGCGGCGCACTGGGGAAGCACGTGGACGTCCTGCGCAAGTCGCTCGCGAAGCGTCTGACGCACATCGTGCCAGAAGTCCGCGGAGATCTCGTTGAGGCCCTCCGTCTCCTGGGCAGTGCATGCAAGGTTGACGACGATCCCGTTCAGCTTGCCACTGTCGTCCCAGAAAAAGAGCATCTCCACGCCGTGGTCCTCGTATCCCTCCAAACCGGCAAAATCCGCCCGCGTCGTCGATCCGTACATGATCGCTTTGCCGTCGAAGTACCGGGCGCGGCGGTTCATCCCCACCACCGCGTGCCCCAGCGCCCAGTTCACTCCGCCAGGTCCGCGCCGCTCCCACGCCTCGGCCGCGACCCGTGCGATCTTCTCGACGAAGAAGTCGGCATACTCAGAGGCCCGCATGACGCCTTTATCCTGGCTGACGTCGTACAGTGTCCCGAAGTCCTCGTCCGCAAAACCCGGCCCGGTGTGCGTGTGCGTGGCGTTGAGCACCAGCTTGTCCGCCTCGAAATCGGGCAACCTGACCTTGAGAACTTCGCGGATACTCTCCACAACCGACTTGCGGATATACAGCAAGTCGCACGAAACAAGAATCGCCTGCTCGGACGAACCCCCGCCCCGGCTCTCGATAGCCAGCGCCGTGGCGGTCAGCGGATCGCGGACGCGTTCGGAAATCCGCTTGTGCAACTGGCCGATCAGCGCGACGGGTCTTTCCGGCGTGATGTCGGCCCTAGCCCACCCCACATGCAGTCGTCCTTGACCGGAGGGATTCACCTCGGCCGCCCCGACCACAAAACCACACAACAAAATCAAGATGAACACACAACCCCAAATACTTCGTTCCATGGACAGGCTCCTGTTCCCTCTGCGACCGGCGCGGATTTGCGACCCTGCGCTGTTCGACCGACAGGAGACAGCATACCGTAGGATCGCTCGGGCGCAAATGAACTTTCTGTACGATCCGCGGACACGACGCGAGCATCCGCTACCGAAGGTCGGCGATGTCGCTCTGGGGCTCGCCGACCAAATAAATTCGGTTCTTACCTCCTCGCTTGGCGTCGCGCAGGGCCCGGTCGGCCCGGTCGAACAGCTCCTGGACGGTCGAGCCGTCGCGGGGAAAGCTGGCCAGGCCGCCGCTGATGGTCAGAACGCCTTCGGCCTTGGGACCCAGCAGGTTCAGATCTGTCCGGCTCAAGGCCTCCTGGAATCGCTTGGCCACGCTGATGGCCTCGGTGGGATGTTCGGCTGAGGCGGATCGTCTGTCGCGAGGAACGCCGCCGGAGGTTCGACGGGGATCGTCCCAGAAAACCACGGCGAATTCGTCGCCTCCAATGCGTCCGACGACGTCATGATGGCGGCAACAACGACGCATCAAGATCGCGGCTTGGCGAAGGATCTCGTCGCCGGTGCTGTGCCCGTAGAGGTCGTTGTAGTGCTTGAAGTTGTCGATATCGAAGACCAGGAGGGTGACGCGTCCACGGGTCGGGCGGGCCCGTTCCAGGATCTGGCGGGCAAACTCCCAGAGATATCGCCGATTCTTCAGACCGGTCAGGTCGTCCGTCGTAGCCAGCCGCTCGAGCCGCTCCATGCGATGCCGCACTTCGACCGGCAGATCCGAATCCGCAGAGATCCGACGCGGAGTCTCAAGGTCCTGAACATTCCTTTCCGCGTTCGTCCGTATCCCTTTTTCACACGCCTGGCGGGAACAAAGAACTGCCCAACGTACGGGGCATACGTAGTACTCGTCCGCTAGTCTGGGATTGCCCGGAGTCTGGGCAACGAACCGACGAGCCATCGGCTCTTCGTGCATTTGGGCCAGAAGAACGATCCTGGCCGAGGTACTCTTTCGCAGGGCCTTCAGGATCGGACCGAGCCGGTTCAAAATCCCTTCCACCGAGACAGCCACCGTCTCGAACTGGTTCCGGGCGGCCTTGTCGATCCCGTCCAGGACATTGTCGCAGATCTCGAAGACGCCACGGTCCATGTCCCGGTACTCCAGCAAGGCCTTCTGGACGTCGCCGATCAGCAGCACTCGGGCCGGGCCAGGCCCCGTAGATTGGAGTCTCGTCCCGTTACGCATCCGTCCCTTGCCCCAACAGCGCTCTGAGTTCCGCTTCGGTAGCCCGTAGGTCCTCATCGGCCAAGTCACATAGACTCCTGCGGGTGGCCTGGTACCCCGCAGTGGAAAGCCACTCTTTGAAAACCGGGTGAACCTCTCCAATCTCCCCGACAATTGCGGCCCCCGCCCTCATGGCCGACCGCATGCCGACCGAGTCCTCAAAAATCCTGGGGTCCAGGAAACAGCAACACCGCAAGGAATTGCCTTCGGCGATCTGAAAGAACCGACCGCCCTCGCAGGCCAACGCGTGGATCGGGCCGACCACGAGCGAGGGTCGCCCAGCGGTCCGGGCCATGGCGACCACCGCCGTATAGACGTCGTCGCAGAAAACCGCCTCGACCTGGTACTCCCTGGACAGACGAACCATAGCGCGCACGAAATCACTACACGGATCGCCCACGATGATCAAACACGGAGCAGCTCCCCGATTGCCTCCAGTCATCACCGATTCCCCATCCTGCCATCACCCTAAAGCGGCTTTTCTTCGACCCGAAGCCGCTCATTTTCTTCCATGCTACCAAAGCGGTTCGGAAAGTCAAACCCATGCAGGGGAATAAATCCGATTCGGGGATCGTTCGGACCTCGAAGGTGACATACGTCCCTCGGTGATCGGCTCCACGGATACCTCCCGCAGAGAGAATGCTCTACTCCGGCTTGGGAAGGCCGTCGAGGTTCTTGCGAACCTGGGTCGCGTAAAAACTCTCAGGATACAAGCTCAGGAAGCTGGTCAGCATGTTCGTCGCTTGCAGCAGGCTTTCCTTTTTCGGCTCGCGTTGATAGGTACGAAGGTGCAATCGGCTCAGCTCGTACATCGCTTGCATCCCCCCGTCGGTGCCTTGAAACTCCCGACTCAGTTCGCTCAGCCGCTCGGCGCGTCCCTGATCGTCGGCGATCAGTTTGGCCTTCTCCAAAAGCAGATTGTCGCGCAACGGGTCTTTCTCATCGAGCCGATCCAGCAACAGATCGAGCCGTGCCTCGTAATCGAGACTGTGAGGATTGAGCATGACAAACTCAGCCACCCGCTCCAACGCTTCCTCGCCCCCGGCGAGGTTTTCCTGCCCGATCAGCGTTCGCAATTCATGGATGCGACGAAGGAGGTCTCTGAGTTTCTGGGCCGTCATCACCGTGTCCGGCGGCGAACGGAACGCACTGAACAAGCTGTCGCTGGTCGCCGCTTCCAGCTTCTGGTCCACGGCAAGCTGCCTCTGAACGATGCGGTCCGCCTCGTCAAGCAACTCGCGGGCTTTCTTGAGCTCTTTTTGTCCGGCCAATTGCCTGGCCCCTCGCCAGCGGGCCTCTGCCGACTCGGGGCTGTCTCCGAAATCGTTGTACAGGCGGAACCAGATTCTCGACGCGCGTTCCTGCGGGTAGTCGCTGAAGAAATGGAGTGTCTCCTCCTGTTGGATCCGGCGAAGATCCGGGCTGTACTCGTTGAGCAATGCCTTGTAGTACAGCGCAATCGGCATGCGGTTGCTGCGGGACCTTCGAACGACGATTTCCCGGTGCAAGGCCGGCGGCATCCACCCTGGACGAGGCGGACGGATGAACCGGTCATACTGTTCGTTGAGTCGGTCGCGTTTGGCCTGGTAGAGAAGCTCTTCGGGCAGAATCAACCAGCTCGGCCAACGGTCCTGCGCCAGTTGCATCTGAATCTCACGCTTGAGTTCCTCTCTCAGAGGGATCGGTTCGCTGGGGTACGAAAAACCGAGGCGATATTCCTTTTCCGTCGGATCGGTGATTGTTCGGTCCAGCGCATCGCGAATACTCCGATCGCGGAATTCCGGCACCTCCTCGGGATTGTTCTGTGCCACATAGAGTTGGTAATCCAATTCATCGAAGCCGATCTTCCACACAAAGACACCTAAGGCCAGCAGCAGGGTTGTCGTAGTGAAGACCCAGATCAATCCCGGCTTGTACCGGGTGTAGTGTCCGATCCCGATGACCAATCCAGCGATAGTCATACCGGTCAGCCAAGCCCAGATCCACGGCGCAAAGGAGAACCCCCACTCCAACGGTTCAACGCCCCGCGCGCCACCGAATGCGCCCCAGTACGCCAATTGCGGCGCCAGACACAAAGCGATCGCGATAATGCGGGATCGGAAGCGCAGCGGTCGGGCCGCCGCCGCCAGACAACTGACCACAAGGAACACCGCAAAACCAGGCAGGTTCGCCAGAAAAAAGACCGCCAGAATGAAAATAAAGCTGTGGCCGAAGCTCATCAACTGCGCCGTCAGGACGGGCACCACCGCCAAGATCCCCATGAGCAGCCCCAGCACGATGATCTGCCAGGGGTACTCAAAGATGCTCACGCCGGTGATGGTGTGGCGCCCCAGCTCCCAGAAACCCGGGATCCCCCGCACGACGAAGTCGAACGCCCAGAACCGGCCCATCACCAGTCGGGACCAGAAAAGGCACGCCAGCGAAAACACGAATGCCGCCAGAAGCCAATACCGCTGCACGTTCCGATGGCTGTAATGCAGTGTCGGACCGACCGTCAAGAAGGTCTTCGGGGCCTTCGGCGTCTTTTCAGACTCTTTTTCCATGTTCGATTTACTATTTAGTACGACTTACAATTTGCAGGTGCCGGCCCTCAGACACCTCACGCGGTGCGGCTGGGCCGCCGTGCGGCCCAGCCGGATCGTAAATCGTTAAAAACAAATAGTAAATACTTCTCACGTCCCTTCACCGCTGCTGGCCAAGTAGGCCACCTGCTCGGGCGTCAACTTGTCGATCGCAATGCCCATCGCCTTGAGCTTGAGGCCGCACACCTGCTCCTCGATCTCCAGCGGCACGTCGTACACTCGGGGTTCGAGCTTGCGCGCGTGTTTGACGACCCATTCGGCTTGCAAGGCCTGGGTCGCGAAGCTCATGTCCATCACGCTGGCGGGATGTCCCTCGGCCGCCGCCAGATTGATCAGCCGGCCCTCAGCCAGCAGGTAAATACGTTTCTTGCTGTTGATGACGTACTCGTCGACATTCCGCCGGACGCCTTTGTTGATCTTCTGGCAGAGCTTGGCGATGCCGGGAATGTCGATTTCGACGTTGAAGTGCCCGCTGTTACAAATCGCGGCGCGATCCTTCATCTTGCGGACGTGCTCGGGCCGAATCACGTGCTTGTTACCGGTGAGCGTCACGAACAGATCGCCCACCTTGGCGGCCTCCGACATCGGCATCACCTGAAACCCGTCCATCGCGGCCTCGATCGCCTTGATCGGGTCGATCTCGGTGACGATGACGATCGCGCCCATGCCGCGGGCCCGCATCGCGAAGCCCCGACCACACCAGCCATAGCCGGCGACAACCACGTTTTTGCCCGCCATCAGGTAATCGGTCGCACGAATAATCCCGTCGACCGTGGATTGGCCGGTACCGTAGCGGTTGTCGAACAGGTGCTTGCTCTTGGCATCGTTGACCGCAACGACCGGGAACAGAAGTTTGCCTTCCTTGTCCATCGCGCGCAGGCGGATGACGCCGGTGGTGGTTTCTTCCATGCTGGCGACAATCCGTTGGGCGTCGCCTTTGCGTTTGGTATGCATCTCATTGACCAGGTCCGCCCCGTCGTCGAACGTGATCACCGGTTTGTGATCGATGGCTGCGTTGATGTGCCTGTAATAAGTGGCCCGATTCTCGCCGCGAATGGCGAAGGTCGGGACCCCGAAATCCTTCGAGAGAGAGGCCGCCACGTCGTCCTGCGTACTCAAGGGGTTTGAAGCGCACAGGACTACGTTGGCCCCCGCGGCCTTGAGGGTCCGCATCAGGTTGGCGGTTTCCGCAGTGACGTGAAGACACGCCGAGACGTTCATCCCGTTGAGCGGCTTCTGCTTGGCGAACCGGTCTCGAATCGTCGCCAGGACGGGCATGTCGTTGTCCGCCCACAAAATTCTCCGCTTTCCTTCGGAAGCCAATGACAGATCAGCCACGTCATATTTCATCCATAATTCCTTTCAAAAATCCAGCCAAACGCGGAATTTTACGCCTCCGTCCGACGACCTGCAACCTTTTCTGGCCGCCCTGGGAAGATTTCTGCGGTTCTGTCCCGGTAACTTCTTGCTTGCCTGTTGTTAAAATAGGTAAACTAAGCCTTGACAAATGCCCCGTGTTGGTCGTATCCTGTAGACCAAAGCTAGGGCTTTGGGAATGACCCACCTCAAGCGGATTATTGATGATGCTTGGCGGAAGGGAGTGGTGTGGACTTAAGGTGACGGATACCGCCAACGGAACCCGAGCAGGGAGCGTCTCACGCGACCTCCCGGCGGTAGTCGTCTGCGGAAAGGAGGTATGCCAGCCAAAAAAGCGATCTTCCCAATGGGTAGTCTGTCAGTCAATTGGAGGCGGAACACAAGAACATTGCAAAACTGGGGGGGATCGCTTCGACGTGTGGTCGAGGCTACATACGATATTTTGACGAAGGAGGACTGCTATGTTGAAACGAAGCATTGGTATTGCCGTGCTGGTCGCGGTGCTGGCCCTGGTTCAGGGCGGCGCGCTGTACGGCGCCTGGAATCCTCTCGGCGATCCCGCCCTGATCGGGTGGTGGTCCTGTGACGAGGGGGCCGGCGCCGTCGTAGGCGATTCCTCGGCCAACGGCAACGATGGAAAGTTCGTGAACGGCGAGCCGGTCTGGGGTCCCGGCGTATATGGCAACGCCATCACCCTGATTGCTCCGACCCTGGTCGAAGTCCCGGCCATGGGCTTGACCCTGACCGAGGCGACGATGGCCGGCTGGTTTATGCCCTACGGCACGCAACCCGACTGGGCCTCCATCATCATGCACCGTAATCCGGGGCCGGCCCATGGCTTTAACCTGCTGGCCGACGGTCAGTTGGCCTATCACTGGAACGACTCGTCCGCGACCTGGAGCTATCGCAGCGGCGCCACCTATTCGGCCTTCGAATGGACTTTCTGCGCCGTAACAGTCGCGCCGGACAAGGCGACGTTCTACGTCAACGGCGAAGCCAAGGCCGCCAACAACGTCGTACATGGCGCCGCCACGTGGGATGGACCGATCTGGCTGGGCGGCGACGGCAACGCACAGTGGGTCGGCCGCAGAATGAACGGTTCGCTGGACGACGTTACGTTCTTTAGCCGGGCCCTGGCCGAGGAAGAAGTCCAGGCCCTGATGTTCGGTCTGCCCGGCGCCGCCAAGGCGTCCTGGGAAAACGCAGCCAAGGCCGCGGCTCCGGCCTTCCTAGCCACCGACATCCCGGATGGCGTCTACGACATCGGAACCCTCGGCGGCGAAATCACCTACGAATTCGTCGTTCAGAGCAACCCCGATGAGACCCAGGCCAGCATGTGCCTGATCGGCCGCCGGAACTTTGGCGACACCCAGGCGGGCATCAAGTACGAGCAGTGGCCGGACAGCAAGACCTACGGCGCGACCCTGTTCGGCGTCGTAGACCTTGACTTTGGTGTGCCCACCGCCCCCGGTGTGCCCACCCATTTGGTCTTTGTCTCTAGCGAAGCAACCGGTACGACCGCCCTGTACGTCAATGGCGAGTACAAAGCCAGCGTCGCGGCCGCCATCACCCTCTCGGGCAAGGTCGGCATCGGCTACGGCGCCCAGGCCGAAGACGGCAGCAGCTTCTTCGATGATTTCGACGGCGCCATCTTCGGTGTGGCGATCTACGATCGCGCTCTGACCAAAGGCGAGATCCGCGTGCACTCCGACGCGTTCGCCCTGCTGGGCCCACGCGACATCACCACCCCCGGCGACGCGATCCAGGGCGTTCCCAACGACGGCGTCACCACGGGCGGCCAAAACAACGGCTGGCCTGCCAATGAGCATCCTGCTTTGGCGATCGACGACAACGTCAACACCAAGTACCTGCACTTCAAAGGCGAGGTCGAACCCACCGGGTTCCAGGTCACCCCGTCTCTGGGCGCCACGATCGTCACCGGCCTGACCTTCACTACGGCCAACGACGCCCCCGAGCGCGACCCGATCGCCTTCGAGTTCTACGGCTCCAACGAGAGCATCGACGGCCCGTTCGAGCTCATCGCCAGCGGCTTCATCATGGACTTCGCGATGCCGGACGCCTGGCCGCGGTTCACCAAGAACGCCGAGTCGATCGTGTTTGAGAACACCGTCGCCTATGAGCACTATCAGATCCTCTTCACGACCGTCCGTGCCCCTGCCAGCGCCAACAGCATGCAGATCGCGGAAGTCGAGCTGATCGGCGTGCCGGTTGTGCCGGTGTTCGAAGAGCCCAACGTCCCGGAAGAACCCGAGACGCCGGAAGAGCCGGAAGCCCCGATGACCGTCGTGTTCAGCGAGGATTTCGAGGCCTACGAAGTAGGCTCGCACCTGCACGGCCAAGCCGGCTGGAAGGGCTGGGGAGCTGATCCGGGCGCCGGTGCTCCGGTATCCGACAAGTTCGCCTTCAGCGGCTCCAAGTCCGTCGAGGTCGTCGGCAGCGCCGACCTCGTGCATGAGTTCGCCATCACCGGCGGCGTCGTGGAATTCTCTGCGATGCAGTACATCCCGTCCGGCACCTCAGGCGAAACGTACTTCATCCTGATGAACCAGTACGATGACCCCGGCGCCACCCTGGACTGGTCCGTGCAGGTGAAGTTCAACCTGGCCAGCGGAGCGATCATCGCTGACCAGCCCGCCACCACCAACAG
>JAGPGT010000212.1:1338-5927 GCA_018055905.1 Phycisphaerae bacterium | reverse complement strand
CCACGCGTCGCGGCGGCAAACAGGGGGCCCTTTACCTCGGCGCCCGCGGCGGTAACTACATCCAGTGCGAGCATGCCTCGGTTCGCATCGCCCGCGGCGGCGGCGGCGCCTACGACAACGACGGCAAGCGAATCCACCAGTACAAAGGCGACGGCGGCAGCGGGCACGCCCAAAACTTCATCAACGCCCTCCGCAGCGGTCGGCGCGAGGATCTGGCCGCCGAGATCGAAGTCGGCCACCTCAGCACCGCGATCTGCCACCAGGCCAACATCGCCTGGCGCGCGGGAAAAGAGGCCACGCCTGACCAAATCCGCGAGAACATCAAATCGTCTGAGGACGCCCTGAACACCTTTGCGGATATGCTCGAACAGCTCCAAGGCAACGAGGTCGATCTGGCCAGGCGGCCGTTCGTCCTGGGCCCCACGCTTACCTACGATCGCAAGACCGAGCGATTCACCGGCCCCAACGCCGACTCCGCAAACCGATTCCTCAAATGCTCCTACCGCGAGCCGTTCATCATCCGCGACACTGTGTAAGCCATCAATTGCGACGAGTTCAAGGGCTCGGGAAACCGGGCTCTTTTTTTATGGGTCCCGGCCACAGGGGGAATCGAAATACCCCTTGGCGGGCTGGAAATCGCGTTTCTCGATCTCGTTGCGATGGATTCTCGCTTCGGGCAAGTTGCACTCTGTCGCGACAATGAGTGTTGACTGGCTTCGCTCTTTGTCGGATAATATAGTCTGTAATCGGCAGGCCAGTGTCGGCCGATGGAAAGGGTCCATCGCCGGCGAAGGGGCCGTCTGGACGCACAGGAGGTGGAAGTATGTTCGATGTCGAGCCTCTCAAACCGAAGATTGTGGAAATCTGTCGTCAGGCCAAGGTCAGCCGTTTGGATCTCATCGGTCCGGCGGCCTCTGGAGACTGCCTCGGCGAAAGCGAGGTGGACGTCCTGGTTCGGTTCCTGCACGACGGGGGGGAAATCTTCAACCGGTTTTTCGATCTCAAGGAGGGGCTTGAAGAAGTCTTCGGCCGGACGGTCGATGTCACCGTCGAAGAAACGATCCGAAGTCCGGTTGTCTGGGAGAATATCGAGCACAACCGCAGGAACATTTACGCCCTGTGATCGCCACTGCCGAGCGGGAGCGAATCTGTGTCGCCTCTGCTGGAATTGGACATTCCCCGGTTGAGTGTTGTAACTTAACCGCCACTTTGCAAGGGAATGTTCATGACGACACGACAACAGTTTTCCGGTCCCGAGAAGATGCAGATCCTGTGGCTCCATCTGTGGAAGTACAAACCCATCTCCGAGGTCTGCCAGCAATGCTATGGCAAGGTCAACGAGCCCAACGCCTGAATCCCATGGGACTTTTGGCTGCGCGACGAGGAGAAAACGGATGATTCTGGACTTCTGGAATGCATGTCTCGGCGAAGGCTACCGCCGACTAACCTGCAGGATGCTCGATACCAAGCTCCAAGCCGCCTGAGCGGCCCGATGAACCGTTGCCGCAACCGAGGCCCGGGAAGTAGATGCGTGACATCGTAATATGAAAGGACCCATGGAATCCGCAACCGTGACAGCCCCGCGAACGAGCCGACGGCAGGTCCTCGCAAGGCGGGGGGATGCGAACCCCTCTTGGCCAGCCGAGAACCTCCCTCGAAAACACCCGAGCAGGCTCGGGGCGAACGTCTGAACCCGACCGACCCGACCGCACGTCGTGCAACGTGGCCTGTGAACCGGCGAGAGCCGTAAGAAAACTCAACGCCGAAATCAAAGACTTGACAACTACCCCGTCGGAATCGATGATGCCATCCTCAGCCCACCAACCAAGTCACTGGGCCGACCAAAGGGATTGTCCAATTCCCACTGAATCAACACACGGGGTTTGCATTGGCCGGAATGCGACAGAAAGGAATATTGCGATGAACATACAGGGGTTCTGTCCGACCGGGAAGCTAAGCGCCGTCCGGACCGCTGACAGCAAGGCGAAGTGTTATGGATATCTCGACATCGAAACGACCGGGTGCAGCCGGTATTCGGACCTGACGGTAGTGGGCGTGGGCCGGGTGCAAGGGACGCAGAGGCGGTGCGAACAGCTCTACGGCGACCAAATCACGGCCGACAGGGTTTTGGGCATCCTCGATGGCGTCGATGAGATCTACACGTACAACGGTCGTCGCTTCGATCTACCCTTCCTCCACCGAAGCCTGGGTCTTGACCTACGGAAGCGCTTCGTCCACACCGATCTGATGTACGAGTGCTGGCGCAAGGACCTCAAGGGCGGATTGAAGGTCGTCGAAGCCCGACTTGGCATCGGCCGTCGCCTTGCCGACATGGACGGGTACATGGCCGTCAAACTCTGGTGGAATTATGTCAACGACAACGATTTGGAGGCGCTTCGCGTGCTCCTGGAGTACAATAGAGAGGATGTGATGAATCTGCACGCTCTCCGAGAGAAACTGGGCGTGTCATGATCGTTTTCAACGAGTACAGGATGCCGATGAATTTACAGGTACTGATCTACGGCGGAGGAGCGGTGGGGCTGGGGGTCGCCAGTTGCCTGGTCCGGCCGGCGCATCGGGTCGAGATTATCGCTCGGAGCCAAACTGTCGCCGCGCTCAAGCAAGACGGTCTGATTCGGACGGGGCTCTTCGGCCACGTCCATGCCCGGCCCAGCGAGTTCGTCTGCAGGGAATCTCTCGCAGAGAAAGAGCGATCAGAATTCGATTTCGTGCTCGTCTGTACGAAATCGTTCGATTCGGAAACCGCCGCCCGCGATCTTGCCGAGCATGCCGACCGCATCGGATCGAGAGCCCGACTGGTTCTCTTTCAGAACGGCTGGGGCAACGCGGAGACGTTCTGCGAGTACTTCGACAGAGACCGCATCTACAATGCCCGGGTAATCACCGGATTTCGTCGGTCCAGACCCAACGAAGTGGAAGTTACGGTCCACGCGGATGCGATTCGTATCGGCAGCCTATTTTCGCCCGATATTTCGGCAGCCCACCCCCTGGCTCAGGCCATTCGCGAAGGCGGAATCCCCTGTGAAGTGACCGAAGAGGTCGCAAAAGACTTGTGGGCAAAAATGCTCTACAACTGCGCGTTGAACCCACTGGGTGCGATCCTACGCGTGCCCTATGGGGCCCTGGCCGACGAGGCCTCGACCCGACTGTTGATGAACCAGATCGTCAGGGAGGTCTTTGGGGTCATGTCCGCCGCGGGATATCGAACCCATTGGAACCGTCCGGAGGATTTCCTTGCGGTGTTCTATGAGCGACTGGTGCCCGACACGGCCGAACACCGATCGTCGATGCTTCAGGACGTCTCCGCGGGCAAATACACCGAGATCGAAGCCCTCAATGGCGCGGTTCTCAAGCTGGCCGAACGGCACGGCATCGAAGTTCCCTACAACCGGGCGGTCTATCATCTCATTCGCTTCATCGAGAACCGCGCATGGCCGGCAAAAGAATAGACGAACACACCCTGGAGGTGCTCGAATTCGAGGAAATCCGGCGGATCCTCGCGTCCTATGCGGCCAGCGATCTGGGCAAGGACGCCGCCCGGGGCTTGTATCCTTCGGTAGACCTGCGCTGGGCGACTGCCCGTATGGCGGAAACGACGGAGCTGACGAAAGTCCTGCAGCGAGGAGAACGAGTACCCATGGCGGGACTCAGGGACATTCGCCCTCTCTTGAAGGAATTCGGCAAAAAACAGACGGTTTTCGAACCTGTCGAACTGCTGGAAATCGCCGACACGCTGGCCGCCAGCGGCAGGTTGCGGTGGTTCCTGACGAATCTGGAACCCGCTGAGAGCACGTATCTGCGGGCCATGGGCGAGAAGCTCGGCGACTTTGAGCCCACCGTCGAGGAGGTCCGACGCTGCATCGGAGGTGACAAACGGGTACGGGACGAAGCCTCCGAGAAGCTTCGGGATCTCCGCCGCAAAATCTCGCAGGTCAGCGAGAACCTCCATCAGCGGTTCTTAAACCTGGTTGCGTCTCCGAGCCTGCGGAAGGCCATCGAAAACGACAACTACATGATGCGTCATGGGCGGCCGGTCATTGCGGTCAAATCCACCCATCGTCACGTAGTCCGCGGCACCGTTTTGGACCGTTCGAACACCGGTGCGACGCTCTATGTCGAGCCCGATGAACTGGTCGAGCTCAGCAACGAGCTGGAAGACGCGGTCTTCGAGGAAAAGAAAGAAATCGACCGCATCCTGTGGGTGCTCACCAAGATGGTTCTGGATCAGCAGGACGTCATCCTCGACAGCGTCAAGATGCTGGCGCTGGTGGACCTGACCTACGCCAAGGCCCGGTTCAGCATTGCTTACAACATGAGTCCGCCTGATCTGGCGACCGGCGCGTCGTTGCAGCTTCGCGATGCCCGCCATCCGCTTCTGCTCCAGTGGGTCAGCCGACAGAAGGGATGCGGCGTTTCGCAACTGACAAATGATGATGTGGTGCCCATCGACGTGCGGTTGGGCGACGATTTCGACCTGCTGCTGATCACTGGTCCCAACACCGGCGGCAAAACCGTCGTGCTCAAGACCATCGGTCTGCTGATCGCGATGGCCCAGAGCGGTCTACACA
>JAGPGT010000212.1:0-1238 GCA_018055905.1 Phycisphaerae bacterium | reverse complement strand
CCCATCGACGTGCGGTTGGGCGACGATTTCGACCTGCTGCTGATCACTGGTCCCAACACCGGCGGCAAAACCGTCGTGCTCAAGACCATCGGTCTGCTGATCGCGATGGCCCAGAGCGGTCTACACATTCCCGCCCGCCCCGGCTCGCGAGTGTCGGTCTTTCGCCAGATCTTCGCGGACATCGGCGACGAGCAGAGTATCCAGCAAAGTCTTAGCACCTTCTCCGCTCATATGCGTCAGGTGGTCAAGATCCTCGAACGGACCCACGACGGCACGCTGGTCTTGCTCGACGAACTCGGCGCGGGAACCGATCCGATCGAGGGGGCCGTTCTGGCGACCGCTATTTTGGACACACTGATGCAAAAAGGCGGCAAGATCGTCGCGACCACACACCTGGGTCAGCTCAAATCGTTCGCGTACCGCCAGCCTCGCGCCCAGAACGCCTCCGTCCAGTTCGATACGGAAACCCTCCGGCCGACGTATCGGCTGATGATCGGTACGCCGGGGAGCAGCAATGCGATCGTGATCGCAAAACGCTTGGGAATGCCCAAAGAAGTGATCGGTCAGGCGACGGCGCTGCTGGCGACGGAGTCCGACGGCACCTCCGAGTTGATCAACCAAATCCAGGCGACACGGGAGGACGCCGAGCACAAGCGATCCGAAGCTCAGTCGATTCTCGACGAAGCAGACGCCGCGAGATTGCGGGCGGCCGAGAGACTCCAGCAAATCGAAGAGGAAGGACGGCAACTTCGCAGACAGGTCGACCGCGAGATCGACGAATCCATGCAGGCGATTCAGCGACTAGTCGATGAGTTCGCAGCCGGAATGCACAACGCTCCGGCCGTCTGGAGTCGGAAGGCACGGACCCTCTCGGAAAAGGTGGCGGCATTGGCGTCGGGCACTGCCATCGCCCAGCGACATGCGGAGTTCATTGCCGGGCTGCGCAGAGGCGACAGCGTCTTCGTCGTTCCCTTCCGTCGGGAAGGTATGGTCGAACGGATCCGCAAGAGCCGTGGTACCATCGTGGTTCTTCTGGACAGCAAGGAAGTCGAGGTCCCGTTTCGCGAAATTGCCAGGCCCGACAGTGCGTAGCGATCATCCAATCGCCCGGGAGAGAATCGTGGTAAGTTCTTCGTCGCTCAAAACGACGGGGTTGCCTTGCATGCTGCTGGCTTTGCGGGCCCGTTCCACCACGATCGGGAAATCCACCGTGGAAAGCCCATGCTTACGCAATCCAG
>JAGPGT010000211.1 GCA_018055905.1 Phycisphaerae bacterium | reverse complement strand
CGTGGTGAACATCAACGGCGCGGATTCCGACGGCAAAGACTGGAACACCTTGATTCAGACGCTCGATCGCGGTACCTTCGATGTGCGTGGATTCCTGGAGATCCTTCGGGACGCCGGGTACAGCGGCCCGATCGGATTCCAGGGCTACGGCATCGGCGGCGACGCCCACGAGAATCTCCAACGCACGATGGCCGCCTGGGAAAAGTATTCCCAGGTCCTTCGCGGCGATGTGACAGGATTCGGGGCACCGAAGAAGGCCCCATGACAAAAACGGATCAGAGAATCCCATGGCCCCTGTAGGTCCTGTTCATCTTCTGGACTCGCAGGACGAAGAGAACAGTGCATGGATACGCTCAAGCTTTTACGCGATTACTTTCCGACCGCGGTCTACACGGGGAAATGCCTCGTGTTTATCAGCGAAGACTGGCGGGTCGAACTGACCGAACACAAGGACAGCGATTTTAGCAAAGTTGCCAACGGTCCCTCGATCATTCGAGTACGAATCTTCAAACGAACTCTGAGCGGCGAGTTCACCGCCGGCTTTTACGAAGACTTTCAATTGCCCTCCTTGGGCGAATTGGCCGAGCAGATCGAGAAATACGTCCAGATGGCCATCGGGTCGAATCTCCGCGAAAACATCGAGTGATCTATGCCGAAACCCGTTATTCAGGAAGACGCCGGCGGCGTGGTCTTCACCGCCAAAGTCGTTCCCGGCAGCAGCCGCACGAACGTCGCAGGCATCTTGGACGACATGGTCAAGGTCCGTGTGGCGGCCCCGCCGGAGAAAGGCAAAGCCAACCAATGCTTGGTCGCGTACCTAGCCGGGCAGCTCGGCGTCAAGAAGAACCAGATCGACATCATCGCCGGCCAAACGAACCCTGTCAAACAGGTGCGAGTCGAAGGAATCTCCGCGGCGACGCTCCTTGAGAAGCTCGGCCTGAACACTCCATAGGGTCTTCAACGGTCCTTGCGTCTACTGTTCCGGCAGCGTCCGAAGTCGGATGTCGCGGACCGCGCCGGTGGTAATCCAGGTGGCGATCCCCAGCGGTTGCGAGAGATCAACTTCCGCACGAATGCCGATCTTGTGATCGGTGGTATCGAAGTTTACCAGTTCTTCGTCGTCGAGCCAGACCTGAATGACCTTGCCTTCCACCCGCAGACGGACGTGATACCACTTGCCTCTCTCAAAACTTATGATGCGGGTGGTCTCATTCTCAGAGGCATCGAAATAGTCGATGGTCGAGAGGCCGCAGACGCTGCCACCCCAGCCACCGAGGACCAGTGTGCAGGGTTTATCCCCCACCGGGAACGTCAGGCCGCAGAAGAAATCATTCCCCTCGACACGCATGGCCTCCAGCGAAATCTCATAATTCTCCCGAACCACCGGCCCGGTCCAGGTGATCCCGGTCATATAGTTGCCCATCTCCATGTAAATCACGCCGTCTTTGACATAGACATTCCCCTGTCCGCCAAAATCCGTCGGCTTCCACAACCCCAGAGTCTTTCCGTCAAACAGGCTGATCTCCCGATTGGGAGCCACAGAAGATGGTGTGTTCGGTGGAGAGTCCGGGACCGATGCGGGTTGGACGGCTTGGATGGTTTCGATCCCTGTGCCCTGGGTGCTCGAGGACTCTGCGACAGGTTGAACCTGAGTGGTTTCCTCAAGGGAAGATTGTGATGGGGACCCACATCCCCCCGCCCACAGGCCCGCCAAAGAAAGAAAGACGCTCAAAACTATCACATTATAGGTCTGCCTGGGCAACCTGACGTTACTCCCACGACTTTCCGTTGAACCGGCCGAACTCATGGTGTCCTCCTAACAACTCGAGTTTTTGGTTGAATAAGGTAAACGCTCCTGTAGAATTACACAAGGGGAAATCGAAGACCTCATCCCCTGCACGGGTTCCAAGGTCTTCGCCTCAAGCAGGTTGAACCTCATGACGATAACAAGCGTATAGCCAGGGGTTTGTAACGAAAGGGCTACATGAAAAGAGTCCTTCTGAACCTAACGATCTTCTTGATTCTTACATCCGCAACGGCTTTCGGCCAACGGATACGTTTGGCCAACGCCAACAAGTCCGGATTGAACGTCACCTCCCTGGAGCAGGTGCTGCGACTCTCGGACGACCAGATCGACTTGGCGACAGCCACTCTGATTGCTTCGGAGTACTGGAGCAAAGTGGTCGCGGGACGTCGGTATCTTGAACAGTTGGACGCCATGGCGACGGAGATCCTGGTCCGTCTGCGGCAGCAACGGATCCCGATGGATGCCCGGGCGATCCCGGTCCTCAACCAGTACCTGTTTGAGGAACTGGGATTCAAGCCGGTCACTCATGCCAACGACCCGAACGATCTGTTCCTCCACTCCGTCCTGGGCCGCCGCCAAGGCTATTGCCTGAGCCTTTCGCTACTCTATCTGGCCGTCGCGGAACGGATAGGCCTCCCTCTCCACGGCGTCGTCGTCCCCGGCCATTTCTTCGTTCGCTACGACAACGGCCGCACCCGCTGCAACATCGAGACCACCAGCGGCGGGGCCAACCCACCCGATGAGTACTACCGAACGAAGTTCAACGTCCCAGAGAACAGCCGTGACACCATTTACATGAAGAACCTCAACAAGCGTCAGAGTCTTGGCTGCTTCTTCAACAACCTCGGCAACGTCTACAGCGAAATCGGAGACATAGAGACCGCTATGCTGGCGCTGGAGCGAGCCGTCACGATCAATCCGACGCTCTCGGAATCGCGTTCCAATCTGGGCAACATGTATCTCCAGAAGAACCGCATCGGCGACGCGATTCAACAATACCGATCTGCTCTGAGTCTCAATCCTGGCGATTCCAAAACCCACTACAATCTCGGCAACGCCTACATGGCCGGTGAAGAATTCAACGCCGCCGCGTCCTCCTACCGCCAAGCCCTTCTGCTGGACCCTAACTGCGTCGACGCCTACCGCAAGATCGCTGTACTGCTGTGCAAGCAGCAGCGCTACAGTCAGGCCCTGGCTCAACTGAATGTGGCGCTGTCCCTGGACAGGAACAACCCGGATCTCTACGGTCAACTCGGCGACGTTTACTACAGAATGCAGGATTACCACAACGGGTTGGCGAGTTTCCGCAGGGCGGTGGACCTGAAACCGGACTGGGCGGAGGCGCACTACGGCTTGGGCATCTGTCACGGGGCGCTGAATCAAACCGAGGACGAGATCCGGTCGTATCAACAGGCGCTTGCGATCAATCCAACGTTGCTCGGAGCGTTGGTCGACCTGGGCGGTGTGTACTTCAACCAGGGTAACTACGATCTGGCGGTGCAATACTATCGCCAGGCGGTTACGGCCAGCCCGGACGACGCGAGAATCCTGTACAATCTCGGCTCCGCCTATCTGAAGAAGGACCAGTACGATCTGGCCGTCAAGGCGTATCTGCAGGTGGTCCGGATCGACCCCAAGACCCCCGACGCACACTACGGCTTAGCTTACGGATTCTATATGCTGGGCAAGTACCCCGAGGCCCTGCGACACGCCAACACCGCCAAACGGCTGGGGGCTCACGTTCCCGAGGATTTGGTGAAAGCCATCGAGAGCCGCCTCGGACAACCGGCCAAGGGCTGAGAAGAAAGAAGTTCCTGACGGGATCTTGACAAAACGAAAGGCTGGCAATACAATCATAGCCATATGGGAGTCGGCAACAAAGCTGCCTGAATGTGGGCAATCCCAGGAAAAAGCCAATCATCGGGATCATCGGCGGCATTGCTTCGGGTAAAAGCACCGTAGCTGCAGAGTTTGAAAAGTTGGGCTGCGCCGTGGTCAGCGCCGATGCTATCGCTCATGATCTGCTGAACGAAGATTCTGTACGCGATCAGGTGTGTGGGCTGTTCGGCCCCAGGATACTGCAGCCTGACGGTCGAATCGACCGCCGGAAATTGGCTGCGGTGGTCTTCGCAGACTCTCAGAAACTGGCTGCTTTAAACAGTGTGATCCATCCTCTGGTGTTCCGGCGAACCGAGGAATTAATCGTCAAGTACAACGAATCCGCAGAGGTCCGAGCGATCGTGCTGGACATGCCTCTACTGATCGAGGTAGGCTGGGCGAACCGCTGCGATCGGGTGATCTTCGTCAAATGCGACCGCGCCAAGCGTGTCGACCGCTCGAAGCGTCGAGGTCTTGATGAACGCGAGATTGAAATTCGCGAAAATTTTCAGATTTCTCTGGACAAGAAAGCAGAGCTGGCCGATAATACTATAGATAACAATTCTGACTTCTTGACACTGGTCAGGCAAATCCAAAGTATCTTCTCTGACATAGCTGATGGCAGTTAGTGTGTTTCGTTGGAAAGCATCGGCGCCGGTCGCATCTTTACTGGACAGCGTTCGCGGGGGCCTTGTGTGAGGTCCCGCTTCTTCGGAACCACACAAAGAGAAGAGGATTCACGTCGGCAGGCGTGTTGCCTGCATCTGTCGCGGAGGCAGGTGCATGTCTGTGCACACCGGGGTAAGGGTGAGGTAGTGTTTCGCATCATGCAAAAGGAGTAGTTATGGCCAAGGCCAAAACAACGAGAAGAAAAGGCGCCAAGAGAAAGGCTGCCGCGGAAGAAACAGCGGAAGAGCTGTTCGAACAGCCTCAAGAAGAGACGCAACCGCAAGCCTCCTCCGTTGCGGCCACGGATGAAGAAACAAACGAGAATCGCACCTCCGAGGAAGAACCTCAGACCGAAGGCCTCGAAGTCGCAAACGGCATCGAGCCCGGAGAGGAAGAATCGACGCACGCCAAATACGAGCGGATCAAAAAAGGCAACCTGTATCTGACGGACCTGCAGCGGCTCACCGTCGGCGACTTGCACGAGATGGCCAAGAAAGAGGGCATCACCGAGTACAGCGCCCTGAAGAAACAGGATCTGATCTTCCGAATCCTCAAGGAACGTATCCGACAGAGCGGCCTGATGTACGGCGAGGGCGTGCTGGAGGTTCTCCCCGACGGCTATGGTTTCCTCCGCAATCCGGCGTACAATTACCTGTCGTCTTCGGACGATATTTACGTGTCCCCCTCGCAGATCCGCCGGTTCGGCCTGCGCACCGGCAATATCGTTTCCGGACAAATCAGGCCCCCAAAAGATTCCGAGAAGTACTTCGCCCTGTTGCGTGTCGAAGCCATCAACTTTGAGAACCCGGACCTGTTGGCGGACAAGATTGTCTTCAGCGATCTGACTCCCCTGCACCCCGAGCAGCGACTGATCCTGGAAACCACCCCCGACGAGTTGAACATGCGGATCATCGACCTGGTGACGCCGGTGGGCAAAGGGCAGCGAGGCTTGATTGTCGCTCCGCCGCGAACTGGAAAAACGATCCTCCTGCAGAAAATGGCCAATGCCATCAGCACCAATCATCCGGAAGTAAAGCTGATCGTGCTGTTGATCGACGAACGGCCCGAGGAAGTGACGGAAATGGAGCGCAAGACCGCCGATTCCGTCGAGGTCATCAGCTCGACGTTCGACGAGCCCGCCGCCCGTCACTGCCAAGTGGCCGAGATCGTCATCGAGAAGGCCAAACGCATGGTCGAGTACGGCCAGGACGTCGTGATCCTCCTGGACTCCATCACGCGTCTGGCGCGAGCCTACAACAACGAAACGCCCCATTCCGGGCGTATCCTGACCGGCGGCGTCGACGCCGGCGCGATGCAGATGCCCAAGAAGTTCTTCGGTGCCGCACGGAAAGTCGAGGAAGGCGGATCGCTGAGCATTTTCGCCACCGCTCTGATCGACACCGGGTCCAAGATGGACGAGGTGATCTTTGAAGAATTCAAGGCAACCGGTAACATGGAGCTTCATCTGGATCGACGGCTCGTGGACCGGCGTGTCTGGCCGGCGATCGAAATCACACGCAGCGGAACCCGTCGAGAGGAACTGCTGCTGGATCCGAAGGAGCTCGAACTGGTGTACCGCCTGCGGCG
>JAGPGT010000210.1 GCA_018055905.1 Phycisphaerae bacterium | reverse complement strand
CTAGGAGTTCTCCGTCCTCTGTCCTTCGTTCCGGCCGATCAAGCCTCGTCAGCCTGTTCCTGCGACTTCTCTTGCTTGGCCTGCTCTTCGGTCTGCTCGGCAACCACGGTGACGCGGACGGTCGCGGTCAAATCCTCGGCGAACCGCAGAGTGACCTCGTGCGTGCCGACGGTCTTGATATGCTCGGGCAGCTTGACGATTTCGTCGGCCACCTCAAAGCCCTGCGAACGCAGGTTAGCGGCGATCATCGGCTCGGTGATCGAGCCGAAGAGCACACCTTGCTCGTTGGCCTTGGCGGCCAGGACCGCCTCCGCCCCGTTGACCGCGGCGACGGCTTTCTCGATCCGCTTGCGTTCCTGCAGACGCTGCTCGGCCCGCTTGGCCTTCTCCTTGGCGATTGCACGGATGTTGCCTTCCGTGGCGACCTTCGCCAGGCCCTGGGGCAGCAGGTAGTTTCGGGCGTAACCTTCGGTGACGTCCACCACGTCCCCGAGCCACCCCAGTTTCTTGACATCCTCACAGAGCAATACTTTCATATCGAAACCCCTTGGAATTTTCTCTTTACTATTGCTATTTCGCCTCAGCCCGGAGATGGAGCCTGTATCCGCGGCGGCGTCTCTCCAATCACAAATAGCAAATGGTAAATCGTAAATAGAATCACATCGTGTACGGCAGCAGGGCCATAAAGCGGGCTCGCTTGATCGCGGCCTTGGCCTTCCGCTGGCAACCGGCGCAGTTGCCGCTCCGCTTGCGGGAGTAGATCTTACCGCGGTTGGTCAGCAGCTTCTGCAGAGTGTCGATGTCCTTGTAGTCGATGTACTTGACCCCGCCCCGGCAGAAGCGGCACTGAGTCTGGTCCCTCGCGCCGGCGAATCCGGTTCGTCTCCTGGTGGTGTTTTTCTGTTGTTCTGTCCTTTGCGTTCTTGGTCGCATCGCCATATCTTACCTCATTCTTCAGTCAATCGTCCGCTGCCATCGGAGGTCCGCAGGCCGGGAAAAACCCAGCGGATCGCCCCCGATCGGCAAGAATCAAAACGGGATATCGTCGTCGGGCACGGGTCCGCCCGGTCGCCCGGGAGCAGAGGAGCCGGCCTCGTCATAACCATAACTGCCCACGTCGGGCTGATCCGAACCCCCGCCGGGACCGGCACCGCCCGGCAGAAAGGTGAAATTCTCCACCGTCACCCGGTGCTTGCTGCGCTTGACGCCGTCCTGGCCGGTCCACTGGTCGAAAGACAACCGGCCTTCCACGAAGATCGGCCGGCCTTTCTTGAAAAACTTGTGGATGTTTTCCGCCATCCGTCCGAACGCGCGACAGTCCACAAAACAGGTTTCGTCGCGCTGGCTGCCATCCTGGGCGTTCCACTTGCGGTTCGTCGCCAGGCCGAAATCCACCACCGCCGTCTGGCTCGGCGTGTACGAGAGCTGCGGGTCCCGTGTCAGATTGCCCATCAACAGGATCTTGTTGAAACTTGCCATAACCTCATCCTTTGCTCGTCGTGCATGCTCCATCCACTGTATTGCGCCCGGCACAACGCACCGCCAACAACTCGATCCTCGAGTCTCCGGCCCGCCCTTGACTGCTCACATTGTCGGTCGCAGGGTCCAAGCGTTGCGACGATCAGCGGTCTTGGTAGTCCAACCGGTCCAAGTCTTCGAAATCGCCCAAGCCGGGCACGTCGCTCAAGCCACGTCGAGGCCGGCGATCCCCCCGGTCCTCGGTCTCGTCGCGCTCCGGCGCCACTTCCACCAGAACGTCGTCCTTCGGCAAACCCTTGATGTCCGCCTCGATCAGCTCGGGCGGACGTTTCTCGGTGCCCAGGATCAAACATCGCATCACCTTTTCGGACAGTTGCACATCTTTCTCGATGCCCGAGATCCGACGACCGTCGGCCTTGAAATAGGCCAGGATGTACGTGCCTCGTTGTTTTCGCTCGATGTCGTACGCGAGCTTCCGTTCGCCCCATTTTCGGATGGCGACGATTTCGGCATCCGCTCGTTTGAGGATGTTCTCGATCAGGGCCAGCGTGCCGTCCCAGTCGGCGGTCGCCAAAGCCGAATCCACCAGAAACATCCCTTCGTATAGTCGCTTTGCAGCCATTTGTTAACCTATGACCTCCCGATTGTGAATAATCCCCATCAACGCTCAAACCAACAGGGCGGACGTTTTGGTCATTGCTCCTGTGCCCTGTTGAACTCATTCATCGTTTTTTCCAGACCAAAACGCAACCAGTACAGCACGGCGTCGCGCGCCTTGAGAACCGCGCCGTTGAGAAGCGGACGCTCCTTGGGGGTCGGACGGCCCAGCACGTAACCGATCGCCTCGGCGCCGGCACACTGACCGATCCCGACCCGACACCGCGGAAACTCGTTGGAGCCGAGTTTCTCGATGATGTCCGCCAGACCGTTGTGCCCGCCCGCGGAGCCTTTGGCGCGGATGCGAATCACCCCCGGCTCCAAGGCGCGGTCGTCCACCACCACCATCAGGTGGCGACGGTCCAACTTGTAGAACCCCAACGCGGTCGCAACGGACTCGCCGCTGCGGTTCATAAATTGCCAAGGTTTCATCAAGATCACTTTCGTGCCTTCGAAGACCCCCTCGCCGATCCGGGCGTTGAACTTTCGCTGTTTGACCTCGATTCCCAAAGCGTCCTCCAGAGCCTCGATCACTTTGAAGCCCAGATTATGCCGCGTCTCGGCGTATTCCGAACCCGGATTTCCCAAACCAGCAACAAGCCTGAGCTCTGCCATTGGTTCTGATTCTGCCGTGCAGGCGCCGCCACCCGACCGTTATTCGGCCTCTTCTTCGCCCTTGGGGGCCTTCTCGGTGATGACCTCGGGCGCGGCGGGCGCCTCGGCCTCGAGCTGCTCGGTGGTCTTGGCCTCGGCCACGATGCGGCAACTGACCACCGCCGTCTCCGGCGAGCTGACGAGCTTGACCCCCTCGGGCAGCTTGATGTCCCCGGCTTTGATCGTTTCGCCGACCCCTAGGTCCTTGATGATCACCGTGATCTTTTCCGGAATGTTGATCGCGAGGCACTCGATTTCCAGGTGGTCGGTGTTCGACTCGACCACGCCGCCTTCTGACGTGCCCTTGGCAATGCCCTTGATCTCGACCGGAACGTCCACCGTGATCATTTCCGTCACGTCGACGCGCATCAGATCCACATGGACGATGTCCCGACCGAGGTGATCAAATTGCAGTTCCTTGACAAGCATCTTCTCGGTGGTCCCGTTGATCGTGATGTCCACCAACCGGTGCCCGTGGTGGATGCCTTCGAGGAAATCGTGGGCGTTCACCGAAATCGCGACGGGTTCTTCTTTGTGCCCGTACACGATGCACGGGATGCGGCCCTGCTTGCGAACCGCCGAGGCGGCCTTCGAGCCGATCCGCTCTCTCAACTCAGCCTGCAAAGCTAACGTCTTGTCCATATGCCTCACCTGAAAAACTGAATGCCAAATCACACTCGATTACGGTACGTTCTGGGCGAAAAGACTGCTCACGGATTCATCCCGGTGGATCCGCTTGATCGCTTCACCAAGCATCCCGGCCACGCTCAGAACCTGAATCTTCTTGAGTTTCCGCGCCTCTTCAGTCAGCGGGATGGTGTTCGTCACGACCACCTCGTCGATCGGGGCCTTTTCCAGTCGCTCCAGCGCCGGCGGAGCAAAGACGCCGTGCGTCACGCCCACGCGTACGCTCTTGGCCCCTCGCTGCTTGACCAGCTCGGCCGCCATGCAGACCGTGCCGGCGGTCGCAATGATGTCGTCGCACATCAGGACGTTACAACCTTCCACCGAGCCGATCAGCTCGCCGCACTGCACCTGCGAACCGCTGAGCCGTTTCTTGTGGACGATCGCCAGGTCGCCGCCGAGGTGAGCGGCGTACTTGGCCGCAGTCTTGATGTTGCCCACGTCCGGCGAGACCACCGTCAGATCCTCGATCCGCTTGTCCCGGAAGTATCGACTCAAAACCAGCTCGCCCGTCAGATGATCGACGGGGATGTCAAAAAACCCCTGCAACTGATGCGCGTGCAGGTCGATCGCCAGCACGCGGTCGGCCCCGGCGGTGGCGATGATGTTGGCCACGAGCTTGGCGGTAATGGGCACCCGGCCTTCGTCCTTGCGGTCCTGGCGGGCGTACCCGAAGTAGGGAATCACCGCGGTGATTCGTTTGGCGCTGGCCCGACGCAGACAGTCCAGGTAGATCAGCAACTCCATGAGGTGCTCATCCACGGGTTTGCAAGTCGATTGAACCACAAAACAATCACGACCGCGGACGTCGTCTTCGATCCGAATCACCTTTTCCCCGTCCGGGAACTTGGTGATCTTGGCGCCGCCGATCGGAATACCCAGGTATCGGCACACCTCGCCGGCCAGCTCTGGATTGCTGCTTCCGGGAAAGATCTTGAGATTGTCGTTCAAAAACATCTGGGCCCCTTCGGACATCCCTCAACACGACTGTTGTTTTCCACAGATTCCATCGACGTTTTCCTGCGAGACCACCGTGCCCGCGCCGATGTTGGCGCCGGCCGCCAAGGTCAACGGCGCGATCAGGACCGCGCCGGAGCCGATGTTGCAGTCGTCTCCCACGGAAGTTCGATGCACCTGGTGCCCGTCATAATTGGCGGTGATCGATCCGGCGCCGACGTTGACTCGTCGGCCGATCGTGGCGTCGCCCAGGTAGCTGTGATGCCTGGCGCGAACACCGTCGGCCAGCGAGGTGTTCTTGACCTCGGTGAAGACGCCGAGCACGACGTCATCCCCGATCACAGTCCCTTCTCGAAGAAATGCGAACGGCCCGATCCGACAATCCCGCCCGATTTTGACGGCTCCGTGAATGTACACAAACGGTTCAATCACCGTGTCCTGGCCGATCTGAGCGCGGGCGTCGATCCAGGTGTTCTCAGGATCCACGATGGTTACACCCTTTTCCATCAACTCCTGCTGAACGCGGTGCTGCATGATCTTGCTCGCCACACTCAACTGCGTTCGGCTGTTGACGCCCATGGCTTCTTCCGGACGAACCGCCGTGACCGCCACGACTTTGTTGCCTGTCGCGATCAGCACCGACAGGGCATCCGTCAGATAATATTCTTTCTTGACGTTGTTGGGCTTGACCTGCGTCAACGCCTTGAACAAGGCCTGGTTGTTGAACAGATAATAGCTGGGGTTCACCTCTTTGACGGCCCGCTGGGCAGGGGTGCAGTCGCTGTCTTCCACGATCCCCTGGATGTTGCCATAGGCATCGCGGATGATGCGTCCGTAGCCGGTCGGGTCGTCCAAGACCGCAGTGGCCAAAGTGGCCGCCGACTGCTCGGCCTCGTGCTTTTCGATCAGCGTCTGGAGGGTCTTGGCCCGGATCAGAGGACCATCGCCGCACAGCACCAGCGTCTGACCGACAAAGTTCTCCAAGTGCTCCCGACAACACATGACCGCGTGGGCGGTTCCCAATTGCTGGCTCTGGTGCACCCAGACGATGTCCTTATCTTCCTCGCCGCAGAACCGCTCTTTGACCTGGTCGGCGCCGAAGCCGACAATGACGTAAATCTTGTTCACGCCCACACTTCGGCACGCGTCCAGAACGTACGCCAGCATAGGACGCCCCGTCACCTCGTGCAGAACCTTGGGCAGTTTGGTGTTCATCCGGCTGCTCACGCCGGCCGCCAACAAGATCGCGACTCTGTCTGCCATTGAAAGACCCCTGAGTAGATTATCGATTCAAACAACTACCCGGCCTGGACTCGAACCAGGAATAGGAGGACCAAAACCTCCTGTGTTGCCGATTACACCACCGGGTAAACACATAGGATCTACCATTTGCGATCCATCGGTCCAACAACGCCAAACAGCAAATAGTAGACCCTCGAACCAGACTGTCACGGGGACCACGCCGAGCGCGATCCGGCAAGGCCTTGTCGGAGGCTTGAGCCAGCCATGCCGTGATGCTGCTGACCCCAAA
>JAGPGT010000209.1 GCA_018055905.1 Phycisphaerae bacterium | reverse complement strand
TGGCCCTCATGATCCGTCCGACCTATCTGGAGGCGTTGCGTCTTCGGGAGCGGATCATCGCGGAGACCGATCCGGAGCAATTCCGCCGGCTCGACAGCATTGCCGGCCGAAAGATTGAAGAGCAACAGCCAGGACCGTGGTCACGCCATTGAGTTTTGTCCACGCAGGGTACAGGGACGACGGGTCTTCCGTCGTCCCCTGGTTTCGGAGGAGTTGCGGTGAGAGGGCAACGAAGCATGATCTCGACCGCCGCTGCGGTGGCGGTCGCTTCGCTGATGACTGCGGTCGTCATGGACTTGCGGTACGCAGTCGCCTCCTCTGAATGGCGGGCGACTTTGTCTCGCCTCGTTGTCTATTGTGCAGGGGCTGTGGGCGTGATCTTCCTCGGCATCGGCTATGCCCGGATGGCTGGGGCGATCACGTCCATGGCGGCACGGCTGCGGTCCGGTTCCTTTCTGGAAGGAGATCGCAACTCGCTGACGACGTTGCGAGGGTTGGTCCAGGCCCTCGACGAACGTCTTGCGGAAAGCAACAGGGCGGTTCGTCAATTCCAGACTGAGTTGAAGGACCTCGAGATCCGTTCCCAGCTTTCGGAGCGGGAACGCCGACACACGGAGGCGATTCTGTACAGTCTGCGGGACGCCGTGATCGTGATCGACGGATCGGACCGGCTTTTGATGGCCAACTCCCCGGCCGCTCAACTCTTCGGATTCGATCCCGAAAACGTCCGCCATAGGCCGTTGGCCGAGGTGATCGCCGGGGAGCAGGCCGAGTTTTTGGAATTGCTGGTGCAATGCCGGCGGAATCGAACCGAGGCTACGCGGCGGGAATTGGAGATTTCCCAGGGGGATCGTACTCGAACCTATGAAACGATCGTCTCCTGTGTCCAAACGGACGGCAAGGTCTCCGGCGTCGTGGCCGTGTTGCACGATGTTACGCGGGAGAAGGAAATCTCCCAGATGAAGAACGATTTCGTCAGCCATGTTTCACACGAGCTCAAGACGCCGTTGGCCTCGATCATGGCCTATTCGGAGATGCTGGCCGACGGGGAGGCGGACGACGAGGAGACCCGTAAGGAGTTCTATTCGGTCATCCAGAGCCAGGCGCAACGTCTGAGCCGGTTGATCGAAGACATCCTGAACGTCTCTCGCATCGAGTCGGGCCTGATCAAGGTCAACAAAGAGCCCGCGAGTCTGACGATTCTGATCGAAGAGCAGTTGCAGATGATCCGCAACTACGCGGAAGAAAAGAACATCACCGTGACCGCGGGGCGCGCGATCGTGTACGACCAAGTGCACGTCGACAAGGACATGATGTCGCAGGTGATCATCAACCTGCTGAGCAACGCGGTCAAGTACACGCCGCCTGGAGGGCGGGTGACGATCGGGACGGACGTGGACGAGGCCGCGGGGCGGGTGCGCGTCACGGTGAGCGACACCGGCGTGGGCATTCCGGAGAATGAAATTGGCCGGGTGTTCGACAAGTTCTACCGTGTGGCCGCCAACAACAAGCAAGCGAAAGGAACCGGTCTGGGGCTAAACCTGGTCAAGCAAATAGTCGAAAAAGTACATGGCGGCCGGGTGTTCGTCACCAGCAAGGTCGGCGCCGGCAGCACGTTCGGTTTCGAGTTGCCGCTGGCCACCACCCGGCAGGCCGCTCTCGTATAGAGGGATCCGCCGATTGCCTGTCACGGAGGAGTCAACACCGATCATGAATCATTCTGAGGATTGAACAATGGCCAATAAGGTGCTCGTTGCAGACGACGAACTCCATATTATTCATGTGGTTGCGATCAAACTCCGCAACAACGGCTATGAAGTGATCACCGCCGGCAACGGCGCGGAGGCATACGAACTGGCATGTCGGGAACGCCCCGACATCGTGGTGACGGACTACCAGATGCCGCTGATGACGGGCATTGAATTGATCGAGAAAATGCGGGCGGACGATCGAACCTGCAACACGCCGGTCATTCTGCTGACGGCGCGCAGTTTCGCGATTCCTGAAGAAATGCAGCAGAACCTTCGCGTGTCCAGTTGCCTCAGCAAACCGTTCAGTCCCAAGGAACTCCTCAAGACCATTCAGGATCTCCTGTACCAGCCGGAACTCGTGGCCCAGAGTTGATCCGCTCGGGACGGATCTATACGGATGTGCTCAAGGATAGGTGGATTTGTGGAAACGGTCATGCCGAATACGGTGACTGGGACTCTGGCACCGGCGCGACGACGAGAACTGGAAATCTTCGGGGCGCGGGTTGCCCGTTTCGGCGTCAACTTTGCCGTCGTGACGGCCGACGGGCGGATCCCTGTTCTGGTGAACGGCGGTCGTTTCGAGAGTCGCCCCGAGCAGTTGATCGAGGCAGGCCGATGCGTTCTGGACCGGATTGAGCGGCAGCGATATGACGGCGTCGAGATCCCGGTCTGGCAGTTTGCCGAGGGGAATCTGCTCGTAGCTTCGCCGCTGCTGATGCCGCTGGTCATCGGAGGGTATCGCCATCCTCTCGGCGCGGCAGTCCTCGATCTGGGAAGCGCAGAGGAGGTATCCGCCGGTCCGACGAACCACATCGAGCATTTCACCGAAATGCTCCGGTTGATCGCCCTGAATCAGCAGACGATTCTGCGGGCGGAAGAGCAGGTAGAGACCGTCGGCGTCGAGTTGGCCCGTGTGTACGAGGAACTGGTGCTTCTCCACAAGATCAGCACCAACATGCGGGTGACTGAATCCGACACGAACTTCCTGCAACTGGCCTGCGACAGCCTGACGGACATCATTCTGGTCGAGGGAATTGCGGTTCTTTTGGAACGATGTGTCGAAGGGGATCGACGGTTCGTTGTAGCGGCAGGTTCCGGTCTGATCGACATCGACGACCACATGGCGATGGCGTTGCACAGCCGGCTTTCCCACGAGGTGCATCAGGGGCATGAAGCTCTCCTGGACAGCGAGGTGGATTCGCCTTTTCGGTATGAATGGCCGTCGAATGTGAAGAACCTCATCGCGGTGCCCCTGTGCGTGAAGGAGAAAACGGAGGCCGGGACACCCCGCCGGACCAAAAGCGGGGTGTCCATCATCGGTCTGATGGTCGCCATCAACCGGATCGACAAGGCCGATTTCGACAGCACTGATGTGAAGCTTTTCACCTCGGTTGCCAGCGGTTGCGCGGTTTTCATCGAAAACGGGCGGCTCTTCAATGATCTCAAGGAATTGTTCGTCGGGTCTCTCAAGGCCCTGACCAACAGCATCGACGCCAAAGACCAGTACACCCGCGGTCATTCCGAACGCGTGGCGTTGATTTCCCGATGGCTTGCCGAGAGACTGTCCGAGCGCGAGCTGTTGGAGGAGGAGCAGATTCACAAGATCTATCTGGCGGGTCTGCTGCACGACATCGGCAAGATCGGGATCGACGAGGCCGTCCTGCGAAAGAACGGCAAACTAACGCCGCAAGAGCGGATCTGCATTCAGCGGCACCCTTCGATCGGCGCAGGGATTCTCCGAGGAATCAAGCAGATGCGGGACATCGTGCCCGGTATTCTGTGCCACCACGAGCGGGTGGACGGGCAAGGGTATCCGAACGGTCTTTGCGGCGACGAGATCCCCCTGACCGGCAAGATCGTCCAACTGGCCGACAGTTTTGACGCGATGACGTCGCGGCGGACCTATCGCAATGCGATGAGTATCGAACATGCCCTTGAGGAAATTCGAAAAGGGCTCGGCACCCAGTTCGACGAAAAGATCGGGAGGTTGTTTCTTGACTGCGACATCACCCGTCTGTGGGAGATGATTCAAGAAGGGGGGGCGGAAAGCTATGACGCCGGCCATTTCGCGGCTTACGGAACCGATGCGGTGGGGACGCTTCTCCGATGAGAATCCAGTGGCAGAACTACAATGAGGTGACCGTGGTTGACCTGCGGGGCGAGGTCGATGGAGAACTTGTCGAACCTCTGCGCAGCGCCGTCACTGAGATCGCCGGCAACCAGAGGACCGGCATCGTCCTGGACATGAGCAACGTGACCTTCCTGGACAGTCAGGGGCTTGAACTGTTGCTGTGGGTCAGGGATTACTGCCGTCAGAACAAAATCCAGTTGCGGCTGGCGGGACTGGATGAGAATTGCCGAAAGATCCTGGAAATCACCCGCCTGCAGGATGAGTTCGATTGTCATGTCGAGCTTGCTCAGGCAGTCAAGAGTTTTGCGTGATGAAACAGTGCGGTTGTGGATCTGTGGTTGGTGAGGGAAGGGGTCGTTCCGACACTCCTTTTCCATTCACCGCCAAAGCCTAACAATCACACGGAGATTGACACGTCGAGGTAAGGCATGGTTCAAATTCTGCTCGAGAACAAAGCCCAGCTCGGCCAGCTCCTGCTGGCCCGGGGGGTGGTCTCTCAAGAGCAGATCGACAGAGCCCTCGTCGAGCAACGGGAGAAAGGACATCGCAAGCTCTTGGGCGAACTGCTTGTCGAGATGGGCTACTGCACCGACAATCAGATCGCGGCGGCCCTCGCGGAGGCGTACGGCGTTCCCTATGCGCAGATGAGCCCTAAGCTCTGCGATCCCAAGGCGGTCGAGATCCTGCCTCGCGAATTCCTTGAAGCGCATATCGTGCTGCCGTTGTTCAAAGTGCATGACGTTCTGACGGTGGCGGTCAGCGAGCCGACGAACGTTTTTCTCATCGACGAGATCGAGCGAATCAGCGGTTGCCGCGTGCAGGTCGTCTGCTCGACCAGCAAAGACATCAAGGCGACATTGCAGAACTACCTGCCGGCCGCGAATGTCTTCGTGATCGACGACATCATCGACGACGAGGGGCTCGAAGAATTTTCGCTCATTGAGAATATCACGCAGGACATCAGCAATCTGGAGGAAGTCGCAGGGCAGTCGCCGGTCGTCAAGCTGGTCAATTACCTCTTATACAACGCCGTCCGAGAGAACGCCAGCGACATTCACATTGAGCCCGACGACAAGAAGCTGCGGGTCCGTTACCGTGTGGACGGCAAGCTCTATGAGAAGATGCGACCGCCCCATCAGATGCACGCCGCGGTTGTCTCTCGCATCAAGATCATGGCCGAGCTGGACATTGCTCAGCGGAGGCTCCCCCAGGACGGCGGGATTCACGTTCTCGTCGAGGGTCGGCCGATCGATCTTCGCGTATCCGTCATGCCGGGCAATTTCGGCGAGAAGGTCGTCATCCGCGTTATCGACCCTCAGAAGATTCTCTACAATCTTGAATCCCTCGGATTCACCTATGACAACCTGATCCGGTTCCGCGAGGTGATCCAGGCTCCCAATGGGGTTGTCCTGGTGACCGGGCCCACCGGCTCGGGCAAGAACACCACGCTCTACGCGGCTCTTTCGGAACTCAACAGCGACGAGGTCAACATCTGCACGGTCGAGGACCCGGTCGAGTGCAACATCTCGGGCATCAATCAGTTCCAGGTCAACACGTCGGTGGGGTTCGCGTTCTCGACCGCCCTGCGGAGCTTGTTGCGACAGGACCCGGATATCATCATGGTCGGCGAAATCCGCGACGAGGCGACCGCCAGCATCGCCGTGCAGGCGGCGTTGACCGGGCATCTGGTGTTGTCCACGTTGCACACCAACGATGCGCCCGGTGCCGTAACGCGGCTGTTGGATCTGGGGGTGGCCCCTTATCTGTTGGCGGCTTCGTTACGGGGCGTGATCGCCCAGCGGCTGGTCCGGCGTATCTGCTCGAATTGCAAGACGGAGTACGAACCGCCTGCCAGTATCCGCAGGATGATTGATGCGCAAGGAGGCGACGTGGCAAAATTCTATCGCGGCGTCGGATGCAAAAAATGCCGCAACACAGGGTTTTCCGGGCGGATCGCGATTCACGAACTGTTTGTCCCCGACGACGAGATCGCCGAGATGATCAATGAGCGGATCAACACCAAGAAGCTCCGGGCCAAGGCTCTGGAAAAAGGGATGTTGCCGCTGTACCACGACGGGATCGAAAAAGTCAAAGCCGGCATCGTCTCCAT
>JAGPGT010000028.1 GCA_018055905.1 Phycisphaerae bacterium | reverse complement strand
TGACTCAGTGGGATTGACGCCATGCTCTTATTAACAGGGGAGTACCAACACACCATTGACGACAAGGGGCGGGTACTCATCTCGAATAAGCTCAGGAACCAGATCGATGTCGATCTGCATGGCGCGGATTTTTACCTGGTGCTTGGAGCCAACGGGATTTTGTGTCTGTACCCGGAGAAGTGTTTCGAGCAACTGATTTTGTCGGTGGCGCCGGGAGCCACGGCTCCCGATGAAGCGGTCGCATTCGAGCGAATCAGCTTCGCGCTGGCGAGCAAGGTGGAGTTGGACAGTCAGGGTCGCCTGCTGCTGAACGAGAGACTTCGCAAGCGGGCCGGCCTCAAGGAGGACATCACGCTGGTGGGCGTTCGGGATCACATCGAGCTTTGGAACACGGAAAACTGGGAGCAATACCTCAGCGATCACATGACCCAGTACCACAAGCAGATGACCCAAGCGCGTCAACTGGTGATGCGACAGCAAACCAAGCAAACGTGATCGCGGCGTTGGAGGCATCATGGTAGGGATGGATCTTCATTGTCAAATCGTGGCGCAGAGCCTGGCGGGGGAACGACCGGTGGATGAGCAGACCGGCGTTTCGACGGCTGTTTTGGCCGACCGGTTGGAGCGGCTCAAGCAAAGCAGTCCTCTGTTCGCGGGCGTGATGCTCTCGCCGTACGTGCAGAAGATGCAGCGTCACGTCGAAGCGGTTGTGGCGGGTTGAGAAGGCAGAGAATCGCCCCCCGGTCGTGGAGACGTCCGGGCGCAAGGGCAAGGCCCACGGACGCGGCGGTGGAACACTCGCAGGTAGAGCATGTTCCGGTCCTTGCGGGACCTTTGGCCGAACAGATAAGCTGTCCTCAGGACGGGGTGGTGGTCGACGCGACCACAGGACACGGAGGTCACAGCTTTCTGTTCGGGAGTCGGCTGGGACCGGGCGGGACGCTGATCGGACTGGATGTCGACGGCAACTCCCTGGACCGGGCCCGGCAACGGTTGGCAGGCCTGTCCTGCAAAGTGATTCTGGTCAAGTCGAATTTTTCCCGGATCGCCGACTGTCTTGGGGAGCTGGGCGTCCCAGGCGCGGATCTGATCCTGGCGGATCTGGGGTTTTGCTCGGCCCAGTTGGTCGACAACGAAATGGGACTGAGTTTTCGCACGGATATGCCGTTGGATATGAGAATGGACGAAAGTCTGGAAACCACGGCGGCCGATATAGTGAACGGGTATGATGAGAAATCGCTGGCCGATGTGATTTTTCAATACGGCCAGGATCGCGCGTCGAGGCGCATTGCACGATACATCGTGGACCGACGACGTCGCGAGCCCATCCGGACGACGGGGCAGTTGGCGTCGATCGTGTGCAGTGCGTTGCGATCGCCGGACCGGAAGTACAAGCCCAGGAAACACCCGGCCACCCGAACGTTTCAGGCCCTTCGGATTGCCGTCAACCACGAGTTGGACAACCTGCAAGCGTTGCTGACCTCGGCGCCGGGATTGCTGAAGAAGGACGGCTTCATCGCCATTATCAGTTTCCACAGCCTGGAAGACGGCCTGGTGAAGCGGGACTTCAAGAACCACTGTCGCGATGGGACCTATCGCCTCGTCACGCGAAAGCCCATCGTGCCGGGCCCGGAGGAGATCGCGGCCAACCACCGGGCGCGGAGCGCAAAACTGAGAATCGCGCAGCGGACCTGACGAAGTCGGGTCGGTCTGCAACAAGAAAACGGACGCAACGGTAGAAACGGAGTGAAGCCATGACGTCGGATGCCAAAATCGGGTTGCTGCTGGGACTGGTGTTCATCTTTGTGATTGCCTTCATCATCAACGGTTTGCCCAACCTCAAGCCCCAGCAGGCCACGCGGGCCGATGTGCCGGTCGTCGTCGGTTTCGATGGACAGGAGGTCGGGATCACCGGACGGACCAAGGCCGAGGCCGACCGTGACTGGACCACGCTGGCCACTGCGCCGCAGGAGCCCGCTCCTGCGATTCGTACCCCGGTCGAGCAACCCTCGACGGTTGTGGCCGAGACGCCGGCTGCGGAATCTCAGGTGGCCGGCGGCCAAGACGTGCGGTACGAGGCGTTCTTGCCCGGTGCTCCGACGGAATCGCCGCGGACCGAGAGCCTGCTGCCTCGGATCGACAATCCGTTGGGTCGGATCGAGAGCATCCTGAACCGATTCGCCGCCAGCCAGCAGGGCCCGGGAACCTCCACCGTGGACATGTCGACGATGCCGCCGGCGACCGTTGAGTCGCAGCCGGCGATTCAGACCCCGCAGCCGACGGGTCAGCCCCGGGCCGAATCTCGGGCCGCCGAGCCTCGCAACCCCGCCACGGTCTCGTCGACCCCGGTCAACCCGTCGACCAAACCCGTTGTCGGCAGGATCTACGTCGTGGGCGAGGGCGAGAGCCTCTCGACCGTGGCCAAGAACGTGTACGGGCCGGAGGAAGGCAATCGATACGTCAACATCAACCGGATCTACGAGGCGAACAAGGACATCCTCAAGTCGGTCAACGAAGTCGTCGTCGGCCAGAAGCTGATCATTCCGCCGCTGCCGAAACCGACGGTCAATCCGGACAAGCCTTCGGATGTCCTGTCCAGGGAGCTGTTCGAGAAGGTCGAGTCCATCGCCAAGCGTCCGACGTCGCAGACGCAAACCGCCTCCTCGACCCCCGCCACGGTGCCGGCGGTTGTCGGCGACGTGCGATGGTATACCGTCCAGGAAGGCGACAATCTCTGGAAGATCGCCTCCGCACAGCTTGGGGCCGGGGCCCGTTACGACGAGATCGCCAAGCTCAACGCCGACCTGCTCAAGGACGGCCAGAAGCTCAAGGTGGGCATGAAACTCCGGCTGCCTCTGAAATAGGCGATGGCTGCGACATGGGATCGCGATTGAGTCTGATTCTGGTGATTTTCTTTTTCGCGGCCACGTTGATCGTGGCCGTGTATTTGCGCGGAGCCAACCATCGCGCGTTCTACCTGTTGCGCACGTACAAGATCGAGCAGGGCCGACTTCAACAGGATCTTTGGCACAAGCAGCTTCGCGTGGAAAGCCTGATCAACCCCGCTTCCATCCGCCATCGTCTGGAGGAGTGACCCGATGTCGTCGACCCCCATGGGCAAAGAGGTTCGTTCCAGGGTCATTCCGACCTGGCACGATCGCCAGCTCAAGATGATCGTGGTTCTCCTGTCCCTGGTCATCGTCGCGTTTTTCGCTTTGGCGGGACGGTGCGTCTATCTCCAGCACAACTTGGCGGACTACTATGCCGAGAAGTGCATGATCCAGCAGCGGGCCTATCTTCCGTTGGAACCCCAGCGGGGAGCCATCCTCGACACCCGCGGAAGGCTCTTGGCGGCCAGCCACCCGATCCGCACGATCTTCGCCGAGCCGCGAATCATCCAGGACCCCAAGGAGACCGCCACGCGTCTGGCGCCCATCCTGGACATGGGGGCCCATGAGATCTGCAAGCTCATTGTGGACAGCAACAATCCCGGCTACGTCTCGCTGAAGAAGGATGCGACGATCGCCCAGTGCGAGGCCGCTCGACAGATCTACGGGATCGGCATCGAGTATGCCTGGCGTCGGCAATATCCGATGGGTCGTCTGGCGTCCCACATCGTGGGGTTCACGAGCCGGGACAACTACGGCCTGGCGGGCATCGAATACACCTTCGATCGCGATCTGCGGGGCAGGGGCGCCAAGCACACCTTTCTGGTCGACGTCAAACGCCGGCCGCTGGCGTTGTGTCCCGGCGAAGAGCAGGACGACAACGACATGCCCGTCCACGGTGCGGGGATCATCCTGACCCTGGACGCGACGATCCAGCAGTTCACCCGCGAGGCCCTGTACAGCCAGTACAAAGAGTTCGAAGCCGAGTCCGCGGTGGCCATGGTGGCCGACCCCTACACCGGCGAGATCCTGGCCATGGTGACGCTGCCGGACTTCGATCCCGCCGAGAGTGCCCGGATCGCCCAGAAACAGCCGGAGCTGTTCACGAACCGTCTGCTCACGGACCAATACGAGCCCGGCAGCATCATCAAGCCGATCGTCGCGGCCATCGCCCTGGACACCAAGGTGGTGAACCGCTATGAGACGATCTTCTGCGAGAACGGCAACTATCACGGCAAGGGCTTCGGGCGCATCGGCGAATATCGACGCGGCTTCGGCGATCTGACCCTCCGCGAGATCCTGATGAATTCCAGCAACATCGGCATGGCCAAGATCGGCCAGCGTCTGGGCGCCACCCGGCTCTATGAGGGCCTGACGCTCTTCGGCTTCGGGCGTAAGGTGGGGATTGAACTGCCCGGCGAGGCGGAAGGACTGCTCCGACCGCCTGGCCAGTGGACCGGCTACAGCATCACCCGCATCCCGTTCGGCCAGGAGATCTCGGTCACCGGCCTGCAGATGCTGCGAGCCTTCTGCATGCTCGCCAACGGCGGGCATCTGGTCCATCCGTACATCGTCAAATCGCTCGTCCGTTCCGACGGGATGGTCGTGGACATGCGTCCTTCGACGCTTCGGGTCGGCTATGTGATCAAGCCCGACGTGGCCAAGTGGGTGGTGCAGGACGCCATGACGGCGGTCGTCAACGAGCGCAACGGCACCGGCGCGAGGGCCAAACTCGCCAAGTGGACGGTCTTCGGCAAGACCGGCACCGCCCAGATCGCCAAGGACGGTGTCTACCTGGACAAGGCCTACGTCGCGTCGTTCATCGCCGGGGCGCCGGCCTCGAATCCGCGGGTGGTCGTGCTGGTCTCGATCCGTCGGCCCAACGTGGCCCTCAAGAAAGGCTACACCGGCGGCACGGTTGCCGCGCCGGTGGCGGCGGCGATCCTCGAAAAGACCCTCACCTACCTCGGCGTCCCGACCGACGGCACGCCGGAAGCCGCCGCCGCAATCGCCGCGCGCCGCGTACAACCGTACTCCGAGGACGAAAACTCCTGGTAAACGCCCGTGTGGCGTCTTCAACCCGCGGATCGCCCACGTTCCCGAGAGGAATCCCCCGCACGTACGTAGATTTGCGGATGGACAACAAGGCACCAAAATCGATAGAATAATATGGGTATCTGGAAGGATGTGCATTTCTGTCCTCCCCAAGGCGTTGTTCACAGTGGTCTGGATTGGAGGGGGAGAAGATGAGCGGGATTTCGAGAGCGTTTCGTTGTTTGGGGGTATGTGCGTTCGGGGAGGTTCTGTTCTGCGGCGCGTCCTCTGTCCATGCCCAGGACCTTCAGGTTACACCGATGGGCGATGATTTCGGCAATGTTGTCGTCGGGACCTCGCGGGCTGTGACTCGTGTTCACGGCCCTTTACGCTTTTGGGGATACTGGCGGACCGGCGGAAATCTGGTACACTACTGGACTTTGACATGCCGTTTGACTGGGCAGGAGCAGAGAGCCGGATGGCCAGGATCATCTATGCGGTTGCGGGCGAGGGATATGGGCACGCCAGTCGTGCGCACCTCATCGGCCAGCGATTGCTCGACGCCGGACACGACGTGATCTTCGCGACGTCGCACCGGGCGCTGCTCTATTTACGCGAGTGCTTCGGCCCGCGGGCAAAGGAGCTCTTCGGCCTGACGTTCGATTACAGCCACGGGTACGTGGCGCCGGTGGCCACCGTGTGGAAGAACCTCTGGCAGTTTCCACGCGGCCGACGGGTCAACAAGGAGCTCTTCACCCAGGTGTACAAGCCCTTCGGCCCGGATCTGGTGATCACCGACTTCGAACCGTTCAGCGCCTGGTGGGCCTGGCGCAACCGCGTGCCTTTCCTGAGCGTCAACAACGAGCACATGCTGATTTTCTGCCGGCTCGATCATCCGTGGCGGAACGTCGTCCAGCGGCTCCAGGCCGGGGTGGTGACGCGGTTCCATTCTTTCGGAGCCGAGGCCTACGTCATCCTCAATTTTTTCCGAGCCCCGCTCAAGAAAGACAAGGCGGTTCTGACTCCGCCGATTGTCCGACGCGTCATCACCGAACTGACGCCCACCGACGCGGGGCACATCACGATCTATTGGACCACCGGCACCGGCGAGAACCGCCTGCGGGATGTGCTCGGCCGGTTCCCCGACCAGCGGTTCCACATCTACGGCTTCAACAAGCGACTGGAATGCGGCAACTGCCTGTTCAAAGAACGCTCGACCGAAGGCTTTCTGGCGGACCTGGCCTCGTCGCGGGGCGTCGTCGCCTCCGCGGGTTTCTCTCTCATCAGCGAGTGTCTGTACCTCAAGAAAAAGATGCTCCTGTTGCCTCTGGGAGGGCATTATGAGCAACTCCTGAACGCCCATTACGTCGAACGGCTCGGACTGGGCCTCTGTTCCCGAGACTTGGACGAACCGGCGGTGTCGCACTTTCTGCAGCGGATCGACCAGCCTTTCCCGCAAGACGATCGCATTCTCTGGCCGGACAATGAGAAGTTCTTCGAGATCTTCCGCGGCGCCCTGACGCGGTGGGGAGGAAGTTCAAAGTTTGAAGTGTGAAGTTTCCAACAAGAACATCGCCGCCAAGGGCCAAGCCTCTGACTTGACACTTCCCATGTGAAACTTCAATTACCCAGATACCCCGCTGCGGCGCACAGTTCCAAAATCGCCCGTCCGAGCGGCGCCGCGTCGCGTCCGCCATGCTGGCCTCCCACCACGACGACCGCCATCGCGATCTTGGCGCCGTCTCGATCTGTCGCGTATGCCGCGAACCATGCATTTTCCGGGGCTTCCGTCGATCCGGTCTTGCCGTAGACCCGCACGCCGCGACTCCGCAACTGGCTGCCGCGGAAATACTCATACGCGGTTCCGCCCGGTTCGTTGACCACCGCGCTCATTCCCTCCGCCGCCGTCGCCAGGCTCGCGAGGGAGATTGGCAGATCCGTCGGTTCGCTTTCCGGCGGGGCGGGGTCCCGAAACAGGCGGGGCATCTTGTGCCGCCCGCCACGGGCCAGGGTGGCGAACGTGTTGGCCACCTGCAACGGCGTGGCCCGGAAGTCGCCGTGGCCGATCCCGAAGAGTCTCCGGTGCCAGCTCTTGAGCGGCGGGATCTGGTCCAACGACGTGATCTCGGTGTACGACGGGACGAGTGTGCTGGCAATCTGGCCGGGGGCTTGGCGGAAACTGCGGAGCGGAATGCCGGGCCCCGGCGGAACCGGACAGGTCAGCGGGATCTGACGTCCATAGCCGAAGCGGAACATCCAAGTCTGGAGCAACCGGGGTTCGATTCGGTCGGCCAGTTCGGCAAAGTAGATATTGCAGCTCCCCTTGAGGGCGTTGCGGGCGTTGTTGATCCAGCTTCCGTCGTGTCCGGCTCGGTACTGCTTGAAGATCCAGCAGTTGGGCGGTTTGGCCTGGGGCGCCGCGGGGCAACTGATGGCCTCCTCCGGTGTGATGACCCCCGCTTCGAGTCCTGCGATCAGGACGAGCGGCTTGACCACCGATCCCGGCGCGTACAGATCGTTGATCGCGCGGTTGATGAGGGGGCGACCTTCCTTGTCGTTCATCAGCTTGCCCCACTCGTACCGAGCGGTGTTCAAATCGTAGGTCGGCAGCGACACGAGGGCCAGGATGTCGCCCGAACCGATCTCGATCACCGCCGCGGCCATCCGCGATCGACAGTACAGGGGATTGTGGTTCGGATCGGTCAACCACTGTTCGATCTGTCGCTGAAGCTCGATGTCCAGCGTCAGTTGCACGTCCCGTCCGAACTGGGTCTCGATCTGGCGGACGAGCTGATCGTCGATGTCATAGACCAGTTCGCCGCGTCGGCCGCGGAGGAGGGTTTCGCAGACGTATTCGACGCCGTCTTCGCGTCCGCAGACTTCGCCGGAGAGGTAACTGGCCTGTGGATCGTCCTCGAACAGCTCCGTGTCGCGCGTCTGGGTGGCAGGACCGACCCAGCCGATGGTCTGGGCGGCGACCGGGCCGTATGGGTAGAATCGATACCCGGTCGGTAGGACCTGGACGTCCGGCACATCGCGGAATTCAAGCTGGGCGGCGAACACGTCGTCCTCCGTCTGCAGTTCGACGATGGGCAGATCCTTTCGTACCTCCGGGATGTCGTTGACGTGGATCACCCGTCGATACCGGTCGTTCGGATCAGGATACTGACGGACGAGATCGGCCATCGCCTCGGCAAAGGGGACTCGATCTACCCGGTTTTCGTACTTGGCCATCAGGTTCGGATCGTGACTGCCTCGTCGCCAGGCCAGGTAACTTCGCAGCTTCCAGATCTGGTTGTTCCTCGCGGCCAGGGTCGAACGAATCTGTTCGGGCGAGGCACCGAACTGGGAGCATTCCGTGATGATCCGTTCGAGTTCCTCTTTCTGTTCGGCCATCCGCTCGCGGACCTTTGCCTCCAGGGAGGGGTTGGCACCTTCTCTCTTGGATTCGGCGATCTGGGCCTGCACGACCCGTTCGTCCAGATAGCAGCTCAACTGATAGTTGACGTAAACCTGGAACTTGGGGGTATCGGTGGCCAGCACGTGGCCGTGGCGGTCGAGGATCTTGCCGCGAAGGGTCTTGAGCTGTCGGGACTCGCTGCGCCGCTCCTTGAGCTTGGCGATTTCGTCCTGGACCGCGGATTCGGCCAGCAGTTGCATCTGCGCCAGACGCACCACGCACACCAGCAGGATCGCCAGGCATACGCCGATAAACACCTTGACTCGTTGATCGTACATCCGTGTCGTCGGGGTCTGTTGGGCCAAACTCCCCTTATCGGAACCGGGAGCCGTGTCCGTAGAGGCTTCGGTTTTTCCTATTCATGCGCATCCACCACCCCACGGGCAAGGAGAACAGCGGCCCCAGGATTCCGGAGTACAGGGGTTGCCACAGGAACAGCGTTAGCAGGCGGGTCTGGCTGCCCTCGGTTCGCAGGGAAGCCAGAAGATACCCCAGGACCGCGGTCAGCACGCCCAACAGAAAGATCGCGACGCTCTGATAGAGGGGACGACGCAGCGAAAAGACATTTTGCACGTCGGACAGCAGCGTGCCGAACAGGCCGAAGCTGATGATCCGCGGACCCATCACGCCGCCGATCGGACTGATCAGGTCCGCGACGAAGCCCAGGACGAACGACGTGATGACCCCGTCGGTGGGGGTGCAACGGGAACCGAAGAAGACCAGCAACACCAGCAGCAGGTCGGGCTTGATGTCGCGGCGGACCCGCAACACGTCCATCAGGCTGGCTTGCAGAATCGAGGCCGCGAGCACCAATACTGCAAACCGGATCCAACGCATTCAACCACTCCACGGAAATACGACTCGATGTCCTTCGAGGCCCCCATCGGCGAGCGGTCAACGAACCGGGACAGGGGGCACCACCACGGCCACCTCTCGCAGGCCGGCCACGTCGCAGACCGGTTCGACCGTGATGTCCCAGAACATCGGGTCGTCGCGGGACCGCACGCACTGAGTGACCCGCCCTGCGATCACTGGCACATCGAGCCCCTGTGATTTCTGCACGTACACCGGATCGCCTTTGCTGATGTTGTTGCCGTCGACCTTGACCAGCGGGATCCGGGCCTTGTGGCCGCCCAATCCCTCGAGGAGCGGTCGCACGCTGAGATTCCCGATGCCCACGACGATTCCCGACTCTCGCGGCGCCTTGGGATCCCGCGGCGCGGTGAGGAGTCGGACCTTGGCGGTCCTGGCGTCCACGCTGGAAATCGTCCCGATGACACTTTCGCTCTGACTGAGGGCGCCCTGTTCGCCCAGGCTCATGACGAACTGGCCGATCGCCAAGCCGTGGTCTTTGCCCCGACCGATGATCAACTCGTTCTGTTCGGCGCCCGCTCCGACGAGGACCGGCGCCAGTTGGATCGGGACGGTCTCCCACCCGGGTTTGGCTCGCAGGCGAGCAAGCATTTCGTTCTGCCTTTGGGTCTCGCGGAGCTTGGCCTGGAGATTGGCGATGACATTCTGGATCTGGCGGTGGTTGGCGAGCAGTTCCCGATATTCCTCTTCCGTGACGCCGTGCGGGAGGGCGACGTCGCGGGCGGCCAGCGTCAATCCGTGACCGGCGGCCAACGGCCAGCGGAACAGGCGGGCGTAAGTCAGTTGGATGCGGTCGCTGGTTCTCTGAGGCACCGCGAAGAGAAACAACAGCCCGATCCCCATGCCCCAGGTGAAAAGCATGCCTCTGGATATGTTGGCCCGCCTTCGTCTCATGATTGTCCTCTGCTGTCCGGACGGCCGCCCGGGGGGCTGTGCCCCCGCAGGGGGTGTTGCCGCTAGTCGTAGCCGCGGTCGCTGTGGTCCATTGTGTCTTTCCAAATCTCCAGGTTCTCGAGGTACACGGCGGTGCCTCTGGCGACGCAACTGAGCGGGTCTTCGGCGCGGAAGACCTTTAGGCCGGTGGCATTCGCCAAGACGCTGTCCATGCCCCGAAGGAGGGAACCGCCGCCGCAGATGCAGATGCCGTTGTCGATCAAGTCGGCCGCCAGCTCGGGTTCCGCCCGTTCGAGCGTGCCGGTGACGGCTTCGATGATCGACGCCACCGGGTCCTTCAGCGCTTCGCGGATCTCTTCACTGGTGATGACGATCTTTCGAGGCAGGCCGGAGATCGTGTCCCGACCGGCGATTTCCATCGTCAGTTCCTGCTCCAGCGGAGCGGCCGAGCCGATCGCGATCTTGACCTTCTCGGCCCGCGCTTCGCCGATCAGGAGGTTATACGTTCGTTTGAGGTGGTTGATCACCGCCTCGTCCATGTCGTCGCCTCCGACGCGGATGGAGGTGGAGGTGGCGATGTCGGCCAGACTCATGATGGCCACTTCGGTGGTGCCGCCGCCGGTGTCGACGATCATCGAGGCGGTCGGCTCGGTGATGGGCAATCCCGCGCCGATGCCTGCGGCCATGGGTTCGTCCACCAGATACACCTTGCGGGCACCGGCCCGTTCGGCGCTGTCGATGACGGCCCGGCGTTCCACCGCGGTGATGCCGCTGGGAACCGCGATGACCACTCTGGGCTTGACGAACTGGCCGCGGCCGTGGACCTTGCGGATAAAGTAGTGGAGCATCGCTTCGGTGACTTCGAAATCGCTGATAACCCCGTCTTTGAGGGGACGAATAGCGGTGATGGAGCCGGGGGTCTTGCCCAGCATCTCGCGTGCGACCAGACCCACAGCTTCGCCGTTGTTCAATACGGTGTTGGTTCCCTTGCGAACCGCCACGACGGACGGTTCATTCAGGACAATCCCTTTGTCACGGACGCACACCAGTGTGGAGCAGGTACCTAGATCGATACCCATATCCATACTGAAATAGCCAAGGATAGAGTCCAACAGCACAGGCGACTCCTTTCTCAGTTTGCCATTGGATATTGTGAATGCTGCTTGGCGGTATCGTCAAGGGAATTCCTCTAGGGCATCCCAAAAATCGTGCCGTAACGCATCTGACAGGCCACGGCAACGTAGGCCGCGGTCGCCAGGACGACCCCAAACGCCACGGCCAGGATGGCGGTGTAGAGGTTGCTGGGAGGGGACATCTTGCCCCCACGGGTTTGAGGCATCGGACTCATAGACGAAGAACCTCCTACCGACCGGCGCCTCGTGGGACACCGACCGCTCTGGGCTTACAGATTCGTTGCGACAATGTCACCGGCTCGCGGCTCCAACCCGGGCTGTATGGTCTCGATGATCCCGACGGCCTTGTCGGGCCCGACCTCCAGGATCAGCATGTCCGCGACCCAGCGGTCGCCGCGGGTGATGTGGAACTTCATCTCCTGGCGAACGCCGGCGGCCGCCCCGATGGAGATCTCGGCCAGGCGGTTCTTGATGTCCACCGCGGTGACCTGCCCGTTGAGAGCAATGATGCGGCTGGGCGCGGCAACGGTCGCCGCCGACACCGGCTGAAGTGTCGCAGGCCGGGGGGCCACCGTCACCGGCGGCTTCTCCGCGATCCGTCCATACTGCTGCAAATACTGATTGAGCCGGGCTTCAACATCCTGATTCTCCTCGGTGAGCCGACGCACCTTGGCCTCCAATTCGGAGATCACCGCCATCCGTTCCAGGAGCATCTGGTTGGTCTCGTCGAGCTCCTTCTTGCGGTTGGTCTGTTCGGCCTGCAGTGCCGCCACCTGGGCCTGTGCGGCTTTGAACAACTCGGTCTGCTTGCTGGCCAATTCGTTGGCTTGGGTCGCGGTGGCCCGCTGTTGCTGGATCTCGCCCATCAGCATGCTGTTCTGGCGCTTGACCTCATCGATCTGGGCGATCAGTTCCTTGTTCTTGGTGTCCAAGTCGGTGATTTTGGCGTTGAGTTCGGCCTTGAGCGCCTCGGCGGCTTTCTTCGCCTCTTCCAGATCCGCCTGAGCGGCAGCTTGCGAAGCCTTGGCCGACTGGAGACTGCGCCGAAGATCGCTTGCGGTTTCCTTCTCGTTGTTGGCGTTGGCGACATACGTCACCACGATGCCGCACAGAAAGATCGAAAAGACGGTCAGCAAAACGATCAGAACCTTGGTAAGCGTGCTCAAGACAGGCTCCTTTCACGAATCAGCTCAATCACATCTGCATGTCACAATTTTACGCTTCTGCTGGGAAAAGGTCAAGTCATTTTTCCTAAATAGCCCAGATAGAAACTGTTACAGATGAGAGAGAGCTTCCTCGCAGGGGCAAAGGCGATTAGCGACCGGCTCGACCGGCTGTGGCCCGAAGGACCGCCTTGGCGGCCGCCAGGCGGACCACCTTGGAGGGGTCTTTCAGCAACCCCGGCAGGTGCTTGATCGTGGCTGTCGTGGCGACCTCGCCGATGGCCAGGGCCGCCAGCATTTTGATGCGTTCCTGGCTCTGCGCGTCCGGGCCGGAGAGGAGATTTTTTTCGAAGACAGCCAAGATCTCCGATTCCCCGATCCGGTCGCCCAGCTTGCCGAGCTGCTCGGCGGCCGCCAGACGCACTTCCGGCACCGGATCATCCAACATCGTCGTCAGGGCGTTTTTGGCCTCGGCGGTTCCCAAGGCGCCCATCGCGCGGATTCCCATGACCCGGTCGTCCGCGTATACGCTGATCAGCCGGGTCCAGAGCTTGGGGTAGATTGCGGGGTCTTTGAGCATCGCGATGGCTTCGGCCGCCTGGGTGACGACTTTCTCGGACGAATCGGTCCGTCGCAAAGTCCAATAAAGATATCGAACTCCTTCCTGTTTTCCGCTTTTGCCCAACAGCAGGGCGGCGTTGGCCCGCACGGTCTGGTCGTCGCTGGCGATGGAATTGCAAAGGACTTTGTAGTAGTCCGCGTTGCCCAATCGCCAACTGGCATACGAAGCCGCCAGCACGACATTGGGGTTGGAGTCTTTGAGAAGACCGATAATCTCGTTCTGGGCCAGGGTATACTCCAGGTCGCCCACCGCCAAAGCCGCTGCGAAACGGACGGGCACCACCTCGTCGGCCAGAAGCTTCTGAACTTTGGGCATCAGACGGATATCCCGCGTCGTCGCGACGACCTCGATCGCGTTGGCGCGGATCTGGGGATTGGGGTCGGACAGGCCGTCGGAGACGATCTGACGGGCCTGGGACTGCATCTCTTCAGTGGACATCGGCGTAGGCGTCTTGGGGGCCGGGCTGGTCAACAGCGGCGCAGACCGGGGCTGCGCCGTCCGTTCGCAGCCCAGGACCAGCAGCAGGACGAAACCGAATGTCAGAGCCTCCAAGAGCCGGCCGAATCGAAACATCACGTACCTCATAAAGAGGAAGATCCGAAATTCGGATTTCGAGCTATTAGACGCAGGGGCGACTACGCAGCCTCAAGTCTTCGCCTTCTCCGAACGAGCGGCCAGAGCAACACTCCTGCGAAGATCCCTGCGCAGGCGTTGGCGAACCATTCGCCGTGGCGACTATAGAACGTCACCCGCTTATCTATCGGCAATCGGTCCACGAACCATCCAGCCATTGCGGTCCGACTCATCGCTTTTGCGGGAAAACCCTCGCTGGCGGCCAGGTATCCGTCGCGGATGCGACCGGTGGATTCGATCAGGCAACTGATGCCGGTGTTGACGCTGCGGATGATCGCCAGGCGGTTCTCGACCGCTCGGAACGCGCTGATCGCGGCGTGTTGGGGCAATTCGCTGCTGGCGATCACGCGTCCCTGGGCTTCGGGAAAGCGGACGAACCAGCCGTCGTTGCTGATGTTGACCAGCCAGTCGATGCGTTTGCGGCCCGTCTCGTCCAGGGCGAAGTTCCGTCCGACGTAGGGGATCGCGTCTTCGTAGCAGATGATGACCCCAAAACGCAAGGGAGTTTGAAGCTTGCAATTTGAAGTTTGAAGAGTCGAGTCGCCGTCCTCCGGCCTCTGTTCTAGGTCCTTTCTTGGGGACGCAGCCAACTCGAAGATCGTGTACCGCCGGCCGTGTTCGAGCGAGTAATTGGGGTTGTACCCCTTGGGGAAGAACTTCTTGAGCTGTTCGAACAGCCAGGGGAATCGGTGCTGGAAGGGGATGTACTCACCGAAGAGCACCAGGTGGATCTTGTCGTAGCGGCCCGGGTCGCGGGTCCCGTCGGGATGGTAGAAATAGGCGCTGTTGAAACTGGCCAGGTAGGACTCGCCCCGGCGGTCCTGACGGATCTCCATGCCGTAGGCGCCGACCAGCAGGCCCGAGGCGGTCTCCCGTGCATGTTCGGACAGGGCCTTGTGGAAGGCCTTGTCCTCGTCGAGGAAGGTCTCGTCGTCGGGGTCGCCGCCGCTGCGAAGATGCGGCCAAAGCGCCGGGTCGAGGATGCCCTGGACCATTGTTTCGGGCCAAACGATCAATTCGGCCCCAGCCGCCGCGGCGGCTTGGCTGCTGACCATCAGCTCGTCGAAGAGTCTGCTGCTTTCGCTGAAGCTCTGCTTGACCGATTGGGGTACGTTGGACTGGAGCGAGCCGACCCGAGGGCCCTCGGCCACGAATGCCGGCGTCTGGCCAAGCCGCCATTGGCCGTACAGAAGATTGCCCGCGACGACCGCGATGGTGACTGCCAACCCCAGGAGGAGGCCGCGTGAAGCATGAAGCGTAAAGCGTGAAACGTCCGTGCTTTGCCCACACGTCACAATTGCGTCCGCTAAGAAACCGTTCACCATGGCGACGACGAACGAGACGCCCGCGACGCCGACCAGGTCGGCCACCTGGATCATCGCGAGACACTTATATTGGCTGTGCCCGAGGAATCGCCAGTAGAAACCGCCCAGAGGGAATCCCTGGAGCCGCTCCCACCCGGCCAGCAGGATCGGCAACGCCACGAACAGCGGAATCCGCGTCGCGCGGACCCGCCGGACCGCCAATGCCGGCAGCACCCAGAACATCGACAGGTACAGGCCCATTCCGAGCCAGCCGATCGTCGTGATGGGCTGGATCCAGTACAGATTCACCAGCCAATAGAGAAACCCGACGGAGAACGCCGCCAGGATTACGCTCCGGGCGTTCTTCTGCGGCGAACAGGCCAGCGCGAACGGCGTCCACGCCACCCACGCCCAAAACGACCACCCCATCGGCGGCTGGATCACCGTCAGCAATAGGGCGCTGGCGACGAAAAGCGTAAACGTAGTCGCGTGAAAGCGAGGGCATGCGGATACCCCATCGCTCCTCCGCTGCAACGCTTCTACGCTTGCACCTGCTTTATTCTTCAACGCCGGGGGTCTCCAGTTCCAGGGCTTTCGCAGCATCGAGAGGACTGAGGCTGCTTGCGAGTTGTTTGAGTCGCTTGCTGACTTGTTCTGTCGTGTACGGGCACTTCTTCTGCAAGCGCTGGTTCAGCTTCTTGGTGAACAGGGTCAGGAGGAATCGGTTATCGCGGAGTTGACTGAGCGGGACCTTGTTCTCGCTGAAGAGCCACCTGAGCTCCGAGTCGGCATGTTCCGTCCAGTCTTCGCTCTTGGCCTCGTGCGACAGACCGACGCAGTGGTCGATCCGTTTCTTCGCGGCCTCCACATACTCTTCGGACAGGTCGATGGTCGTGTATCGCCGGCCCAGCTTGTACGCGACGGTCGCGGTCACGCCGGACCCGCAGAACGGATCGAGCACCCAGTCGCCCTCGTTCGAGCTGACACGAATGATCCTGGCCAGAAGGCTCTCGGGCATCTGGCAAGGGTGGCCCGTTCGTTCGGAGAACGTGCCGCAGATTCGTGGATACTCGTTCCAGACGTCGTCGGGGATTTTGCCTGCGGGGTACGCCCGGCTGTCCCTGTATTTCTTCTGTCGATCCGAAATCACGCGGACCAGATCGTCATTGAACGTGAAATGCTTCGGGTCTTTGACGAAGTAGAGGATGTGCGTGTGCGCGCGGGCGAACTTCGCCTTGGTCTGCTGGCCGAACGTGTAGTGCCAGATGATCCAGTTGCGCAGAGTCAGGCGGTGCTCGTCCTCCAGGATCAGCTTGATGTGGGCTGCGTATTCGTCGCCGATGGCGATGTAGATGGACCCCTGCGGCTTGAGCACGCGAACGCACTGGCCGATCCAGTCGCGCGTCCAGTCAAGGTATTTCCCGCTGGTCTTGCTGTCGTGGTATTTGTCGTACTTGTACCCGATATTGAACGGCGGATCGGCGAACACCAGATCGGCAAAAGGCTCCGGGGCTTCTTGCAGAATCGCAACGCAGTCTCCGCACAGAATCTGATTTTCCAGTTTATGCATCGCCGTATTCTACAGCGGCGCGTTCACTTGGCAAGACCGGCGCCTTTTTCCACGATCAATGAGAAGGCGTTCGGGTTGTGATAGCCGGGCGATCCGATCTTGCGAAGTTTTGCCATCTCAACGATAATAGTCCTTGCGGACGCGGGTGGCCGCGGATCGCTTGTGGAATGTGTCAAAGGAGCGTGGATGCGATACGGCGGAATCTGCCTTGGGATGGCGCTGACTCTGTGTGTTTGTGTCTGCGGGTGCGGCAAGAAGCCCGGCTCGCAGATGGACAACGGGCGGTTCGAAGGCTCGGTATACCACAACGACTATCTTGGACTGGCGATCGCTCTGCCGGCCGAATGGAGTGTGGAGGACCCCCAGTTGACGAAAGAGACCGCTCGCACGGGCGGTCGGATGCTGGCCGGCGGCAAGGAGAATCTCCAGGCCACTCTGGAAGAGGGCCAACAGCGGACCGTCCAACTCTTCAATGCGTTCAAGTTCCTGCCGGGCAGTCCGGTTCCGCACAATCCTTATATCTTCGCCTGCGCCGAGAACCTCTCCCGCTCTCCGGGGGTTCAGACCGGCGGCGATTACCTCTTTCACGCCAGGCGGGTACTCGAGGCCGGACAATTCAAGTTCTCGTTCCCTCGCGAGGTCACCGTCGAAACACTGGGCGGCGTCCCGTTTCACGTCATGGCGGTGGAACTCAACATCCCGCCTGCCGGCAAGATGATGCAGGAGTACTTCGCGACCGTGCGGAAGGGCTACGCACTGGTGTTCACGACCGCGTTCTGGACGGAAGAGGAGAGGATCGAGCTGCGAAACATCCTGAACACGATGACACTGGCGCCGTTGCCCCAGGCGAAACCATGAGCGAGCGCCGCCGGGAGGTCCAAGGACCGGGCGGATTCCGCCTGGCACGGCTGCCCAACGGCTGGCTGGTCGGGCGGTTCGCGGCGCTCGAAGCCATCGGCGTTCCCCATCTGGTGACGACGCGACAAGGCCCCGACGTGCAGCAGGTGCGCCATGATCCGGCGGCCGCGGGCTGCCAGGTCGCGTGTGTTCTGGGCTTGGAGGAGACCGCCTTCCTCGAACAGGTGCACGGCGGCGATGTCCTGACGTGCGAGCAGGGGGGCTGCGCCGGGTTCGCCGACGGGCTGGTGACCACCAAGAAAGGCCTGGCCGTGCTGGGCAAGAGCGGCGACTGTCCCATCGTGTTGATCGCCGACCGCCAAGGCAAAGCGGTCGCGTTCGCCCACGCCTCGTGGAAGGCGACCGTCGCAGGGATCGTGCCGGCGACGATCCGCAGAATGACCGATCTGGGCTGTCGCCCGAGCGATCTGGTAGCCTGCATCTGCCCGTCGGCAGGGCCGTGCTGTTACGAAGTCGGCGACGAAGTCCGTCAAGCGGCCCTTGAAGGCATCGGTCCACACGCGGAGGCGTTCTTCTTTCCCTCCGGTTCGAAGCACCGTTTCGACCTCTGGCAAGCCAACACCGACGCCCTGGTGCGAGCGGGGCTGGCCCGCGAGTCGGTCCACATCTCCGGCGTCTGCACGCTCTGCCGCAACGACCTGTTCCCGAGCCATCGCAAGGAAAGCAGCGCCGCCGGACGCTTCGGTGCGGCGGTAGGGCTCAAAGAGACCGCGGGCGGATGCCGATGTGTCAGTTGAGCTTGGGCTCGATGACCTGCTGGGCGAGGAAGGTTTCGCCGGTGAGGTAGTCGGTGAAGGTGACTCGGAGGGTCAGCGGCTCGGAGAACACGCCGACCGCGTCGGGCCGGTCGAAGGTGAGCCGATAGCTGGTGATGGCCAGGGAGTTGAACCAGAGCTTTCGCAACTCGGCAGGCTCGACCTTCCACTGACCCAACAGCGCCTGGCCGTTGGGGTTGTTCAGGTTCCAGAGCTGGACGCTCACGGTCCCGGCGGCCTTGACCACGTCGCCTTCGGTGTCGATCGGCTGGACGTAGACAACGAGCGTTTCCTGGATGCCGTCGCGGTCTTTGTCGAAGAAGTTGGAGATCTTGGCGATTCGAAGGCTGGTCAGCTCGTAGGGATTGTTTGGCTTGTCCTTGAGGGCCGAAAGTTCGCGGATCTGTGCTCGCAGTTGCTCGATCTGGACCCGATGCTGTTCGACGTCGCCTTTCAGCGAGGCCTTCTCCTGCTGGAGCTTTTCGGCTCGGAGTTCTTCCGGGGTTTTTCTCTCGGTGCCGATCCCGCAACCGGCCAGAAACAGCAGAAACGAGGTTGCGCAGATGCGTAAATGCGTAGGGGTTCGCGAACCTCTCGACGACACTACCCCGCTTCTACGCTTCCACGCTTGCCCGCTTCTACGTTCCATTGTTTTCTTACCCCCAACCTTGTTTCCTTCCTTGTCCTGCGACGGCTGGACGGATTCCGCTCGTCAGTCCTTTTCGACGCTTCGGACGATCTCGGGCGCCCGCGTCAGGATCTGGTCGACCAGGCCGTAACCGACCGATTCCTCAGCGTCAAGCCACAGGTTCCGATCAGTGTCCCGTTCGATTTTCGCGGGGTCCTGGCCTGTGTGGTGGGCGAGGATCTGGTGGAGTCGCTCGCGGAGCCGCAGGATCTCGCGGGCCTCGATGTCGAGATCCGTCGCGGGGCCTTCGAGCACGCCCATCACATGTGGCTGGTGCAGCAGCACGCGGCTGTTGTTCAGCACGAACCGTTTCTTGGGAGCGCCGCCGGCCAAGAGGACCGCGCCCATGCTGGCCGCCTGTCCGATGCAGTACGTGGCGACGTCACACCGGACGAACTGCATTGTGTCGTAGATCGCCAGACCGGCGGTGATGACGCCGCCGGGGGAGTTGATGTAGAAGTGGATGTCGCTCTTGCTGTCTTCGTTGCTCAGGAACAACATCTGCGCGATGATCAGATTGGCCACGGCGTCGGTGACTCCGCCGCCCAGGAAAATGATGCGGTCTTTCAACAGCCGCGAGTAGATATCGTACGCCCGTTCGCCGCGACCGGTCTTTTCGATGACGATGGGTACCAGGGTCGTCTCGTTGTTGCTCATGTGTCAGATTCCTTGCCATGAAGTTCGATTTCGGGACCCGCGCGAGGGTCCCCTGGCCTTGTTTGCCTCGCAGCCTGAGGGCTACGAGCCCTTGCCCTCGTCGGTCTTCGCCTCGGTTTTGGGCTGTTCGTCCTCGTGGAGGACTTCGTCGATCAGGCCGTAGGCCTTGGCGTCCTCGGCGCTCATATACCGATCTCGCTCAGTCTCGAGCTGGATCTTTTCGAGCGGCTGGCCCGTGTGCTTGGCCAAGATACTGTTGATCGTCTGTTTGGCGCGCAGGATCTCCTCGGCCTGGATCTTGATGTCCGAGGCCTGGCCGGTGACGCCGCCCCAGGGCTGATGGAGCATGATCTTGGCGTGAGGCAGGGCGTAGCGGCTGCCCTTGGTGCCCGCGGCCAGGATGACCGCGCCGCCGGATTGGGCACGTCCGATGCAGTAGGTCGCGATGGGAGAGCCCACGAATCGCATCGTATCGTAGATCGCCATCGTGTCGTCCACCGTGCCGCCGGGAGAATTGATGTACAGGCTGATCTCTCGGCCTTTCTTGAGGTTGTCCAGGTACAGAAGCTTCATGATGACTTCCGCCGCCCGAGCATAGTTGATGTCGCCGATCAGAAAGACGATCCGATTCTCCAGCAACATGTCGTCCAGACTCATCTGGCGGTATCGCTGGTACCCCGCGTGCTGGTCGTAGGTGTTGGGTCGTCCCAGATGTCTGAGATAGTCTTGTACGGCCATTGAATGATCCTTCATTTGCTTTGTGCCTGGGGCTTGTCTTGTGCGGACGGAGCCTGAGGGTTCTTTTAGGATTTTTGGGGTTCTTCCGACTTGGCTTCGGACGTGCCGCTGGAAATGGTGGCCGACTCCAGCAACTTGCTGATGCATTTACTCTGGCGGACCTCCAGGCGGAACTGGGCGAGCGAACCGTCGCGTTCCATCTGCTCCTTGAGCTTCTCGGGACGCTGGCCTCGCTGAATGGCCACGCGGGCGATATGGCCGTTGATTTCTTCCTCGGTCACGTGGATCTCCAGTTTTTCCGCCACTTTGTCCATGATGAAGAAGGTCCGAAGCTGTTCTTTGGCCTGCTCTTCGCTGCCGGCGCGGAGCTGTTCCATCTGCTCGTCGACCTGCTGGCGGCTCAGGCCGCGGGACAGCAGGTTGATGTACTGACGCTGCAGAATGGTGCCGGCCTGGCGGGCCACAATGTCCATCGGCAGATCGAACTTCGTGTTGTCCAGAAGGTATCGGTAGATCTGGTCGCTCATCTCGCTTTGGATCTGGTTCTCGATGCGGGACTGGAGGTTCTCGCGGATGCGGTCGCGCAGCTCGTCGGCCGTTTCGACGCCGAAACGCCGCAAGAAGTGCTCATCCATCTCCGCGAGCTTGAGGAACTTGATGTCTTTGATGTCGATCTCGATTTCGACCTTGCGCCCCTGGTACTCGGGGCGGAAGAAGGTCTGGGTGACCTCGACGCTTATGGTTTTCTTGTCGCCGGTCTTGGCGCCGACGAGCAGTTCGTCGAGCTTTTCCACCGGGATCGGTCCGACGAAACCATGGGGACGGACGAAGAACTCAGTGTTGTCCAGTTTGGTCTCGGGCTCGGGCAGCGGAGGCTGCTGGGCCTCGTTCTCCTGCGGGTTGCCCTCCGCGATGGCAGCTTGACGGGCCTTCTCCTCGTCCGTCAGTTCGACCCGCAGGCGGACGTCGGCGACCACCTGATCGTCCTTCTGGACGACGCTGTCTTCCCGCGGGGTCCACACGCCGGACCAGCGCCGAAGCTGCTCCACCTCGCTGTCGATCTGGGCTTCCGTCACCTCGATTGTGGGCTTGGTGACCGCGATGCCTTCCAGCGGCGGCAGCTCGAACTGGGGTCGGACCTCGACCTCGAATGAAAACTTCATCGGTCCGGTCTCGGGCAGCTTGATGTTTTCGTGGTCGATCTCGGGATCGGTCAGAACGTCCAGCTTCTGGGACTTCATCGCGGCCTCGCTGGCCTCGGCCAGCAGCTTGAGCTTGATGCTGTCCTTGGTCTCCTTGCCGAACCGCTTCTCCAGCAGCCGGCGGGGGGCCCGGCCTTTGCGGAAGCCCGGCAACACCGCCTCGCGGCGCAGCTCCCGGTACTGCTCGTCGGCCATCTCTTTGATCGTTTCCTCGGGGATTTCGACCGATACTCTCTTCTTGCAGGGACCGATCTCCTCCACCACCACAGTGTTCCTGGCGGTTCTGGATTCCTGCGTTCCCTGGGTATCTTCCTCTTGTTCCGAGGCCGTTGTGTCCTGTTTCTCTTCCGCCATTGCGGAGCTCCCAAAAAGCTGTGATCTGTGGCAAAACCAAATAAAAAAAGGCCCTCGGGGACCAAATCCCCTTGGCCATACGAACGTTTCCCGCTTTGTTGTCATTGCAACAAAGTTTCAACGTATCGACGACCAACGCCGAGACTACCACCTAGCCGGTACCTCGCCGATACTATAGGAGGCCGGGATGAAAGAAACCACACCCGGCGAAATCCCATCCATGGGAGCCCAAACTCCCAGAGCGGGCGATGAGGCTTGAACTCACGACACCCACGTTGGCAACGTGGTGCTCTACCACTGAGCTACGCCCGCAAAATTAAGTAAACAAAGTATATACGTCGCCTCCAGCCTCTGCAACCCCTTTTTTGAGAAAAAATTTGGGGTTCCCGGCTTCTGACGGGGCATGCGGATCTCCTGGTTGCCGAGGTTCCGCCCGTCGGATTTCTTCATTGACACCTCTGGCTCCTGTGGTAGCATCCGTGCCTTGTCGGAACTGTCGCAATCGACGGCCAGAGGGCTGGGATTGCGACCGGGACGACCCTCTAGGGTGAAGGAGTGCCACGATGAGCAGGAATTGGACAGGCGTGTGTGCCTTGGTTGTCTTGTTGGCCGCCGGTTGCCAACAAAATGTGCAGCCCGAGGCACTGGCGGTCGCGTCGGTGGCCGCGGCGCCGAAGTTCACGACCGTGACCCTGTCGGCGGAGCAATTGATGGCTCTCGACTGGGCGGGCAGGGCCGCCGGACGCGCGGTCATTGTGCAAAAGCGATCCGTCGGCGCCGGCGTCGAGTTTGACATCCGCTTCCCCGGCGCAGCAGCAGGTGTCTGCACCTTCGATTACACCTCTTCGGGAGCCGCCGGGCAGGGGGCTCTGGCCGGCCTGGATGTCCGCGCGTATCAGGCGTTCGCCCTCAAGTTCACGTTGGTCGCGGTCGATGGGCGGAGCGATCCGAACTTTCCGCTGGAACTGACCGTAGGGTCGGTCATCGGTCCGGCCGGCGACGGAAAAGTCTCCTCCTATGAGCCCGTCGTTCTCAAGTTGTCGCCCGAACATGCGACGAAGATCGCCAAGACGCCGATGCATACCGGCAAGATTCGTGTGATCGGCATTCACGCGCATGTGGCGAACCCGAAGCTCTGGGATACCACCGGCGGTGTGGTGACCCTCCGTGTGGAACCGGCTGCGGACGCCGAGATTTTGCCTGGGCCCGCGGCGGCAGCCGAAGTCCGGCCAGGGGTCGCAACGTCAAGATCTGCGGCGGTTCAATCGAAGACGACCACCGCGGAAACTCCGATGAACACCACGTCCAAGCCCCGCGGGAAATCCCCCTCCCGTCCCCCCTTGGGCATCAAGCGCGTCGGCGCTTGGTGATTCTTCCAGGGTTTCGCCTATTCGCCCAACGGCGTGTCCGCCCAGCCGACCCAGAGACGGGCCTCCGCGCGGTCTCTCTTGGCGGCGGCGTACAGGTCCACCTGTGTGTGGTCTGCGTCGATTGCGCGGATTTCCGCTCTGATACGGTAGCGAATCCCGATGCCGCCGCCATCCCAGAGTGTGATCGAACTGCTTTGGTTCTCCGTTGACGATCTGTCGCTGACACCGGGTTGAAATGTCGCGGTCTCTGCCATTGCGTATCGCCGACGGGCCCGAAGCAGGATGCGTTCGTGCACAACTTGGTAACCGGCACCCACCTCAAACGAGTACGCTTTATAACAGTCGCTTCGCAGAGCCGACGCGCTGCCGGGCCCGCCGCACCCGGTCAGACAAAGCAATCCTGCCGCGACACCGATCCACAACGCCCGATGATGAAAAGTCGATTCCATTCTCTTACCGCACGCGGACCGAGCCGCTGGTGGTTCGCACAGTCAGGCTGCCGTTGCCCGAACCGATGGTGCCACTGATGTGCTTGGCGCTTACTCGGCCCTGGATGGTGATCGCCAGGTGTTCGGACTCGACGGAGCCGCTGGTTGTGGACAGTTCCACCCGGCCGCCGAAACCTCGCGGCGGGGCGACGCTGACGCTGCCGGAGATCGAGCTGAGCGTGGCCGTCAGGTCGCCGGGGGCCGACGGCGCGAACTCCACCGACACGTTTCCGCTGGTGGATTCGGCGCTGATGGTCGAGCAATCGATGTCCCTGCCCTCCACACACCCGCTGACGCCTCGCATCTCGATGCTCTGTGCACGTGCACCCTTGAGCTCGACGGACCCGCTGGTCGAGCCGATCCGAATTCGGTTGGCCTGGACCCGTTCGGCCTGGGCTCGCCCGCTGGAGGTGTGCATCTCGCATGAGCCGATCTCGGCGCCGTCCGAGAATCGCACAGCGCCGCTGGTGGACCGTATGTTCACGTCGCCGGCGCGGAGGCTCTCGCAGGTTACCGAGCCGCTGGCGGTGTCGGCAAGGACGCTGCCCTGCAGGCCGGCGGCCCGGATACTGCCGGAAGCGCTGTGGCATTCGACGCTCGTCCGGGTCGGCACGACGATATCGTAGCTGACGCTGACCGAGCGGCCGTTGCCTTGCCGGGGCGTATCGGCTTTGATTGTGACGTGGTCGCCGGATCGCTCGATCCGGATCTCTGTCGCCTCCGCCAGCTCCCGTGCCTCGTCCTCGGTGGGGGCCTGCCCGCGGATCTTCGCGACGATCCGTATTTCACTGACCGCTTGGCCTGCGACGTCGATGGAGCCGCTGGCGGTCGAGACGGCCAGGCTCCCGCCGTCCGCCATCGCCTCCTGAAGCTCCGCCGTCCGCTCGTGGTGTGCCTGGGACCAGTTGTGGACTTCAACATTGCAGGCGCCGACACCCATCGCCACCGCGATCAGGACACACGCCTGCCTAACAGACCGCATCGACCTCATGTTTCTTCTCTCCTTGCCTCGGACAGCCCCACGGGCTCCGGGCGTTTCGACGACCGGACGGGGGCACACGCCCTTAGTCGCATCCTGCGACCCTCTATTTCTTGGATTTATACTGCTCGATCAGCTTCTTCACCAGTCCATTTCGCGGCGTCTCTTCCTCATTGAGGGTCTTGGTCGCCGAGGCCAGATGGCCCGGCTCGGTCCGATGCAGCCGCTGGATCAGGGCCAGGGCCTCCCGCCGGATCTCGGGAACGTGTTCATCGACCATCAGACCCGCCTGCGGTCCCTGTCCGTAGATTCGTACGAGCAATTCCCGCTTGGCCAGGGTCTGCAGGAACGCCTTCTCCAGGACGATGATCTCCTGTTCGGTGATGAGGCGGTCGTCGATTCGTTTGTCCAACTGAGCGGTGCTTTCCACGCCCAGCATGTACAGCACGTGCCCCCACGTCCGGCAGGGCATCATCTGGATCTTGGTGATCGCCCGCAGGGCTTTTCGCTCCTCCTTGAGAAAAACGCTGAACATCTGTTGAGCCTCGTCCCGCAAACGGATTTGCTGTTGCCTGCGAACGAACTCGAACTGCCATCGGGCGGCTTTCTGCGGCGGGGTTCCCGTCCTGATAAACACCAACAGATCGCGGGCCTCCTGCCCCGCGGCTTTTTGCACCGCCGGCAGGGTCTGTTCGTTGAGGATCTCCGGCACGGTCGGTTCGGGCAAGGCTGCCGTCACCGCGGTGTCCCCCATCGACACCGCAGCGGGCTTGGCTTTCGCCACAGGACGGCCCTCGCGGACGGTCCTCATGAAGGACAGAAACGCAGCGGCGGTTTCCTGGTGCTTGCCCTTGCCCGTCCAGCGTCCCAGGACCTTTCGCCAGGTTTTGTACCGATGTTCGTCTTTGAAGTACTCCGCGACGTCCACCGCCAGACCCGAGGGCACGCCGGCCTCTGCGCTGTGCTCGGTGATCGTCTGGATTCCGTGAATCACGGTGAACATGTTGTCCTGGTATTTCTCCGCGCTGCCGTCGTGGAATCGTCGCAGCCGTCGCAGCGTCAGGCCGATGTTGTCCAGCATCATGTCGTTGACCGTCAACACATAGGGGGGTGTCTGCTCGGCCTGCTCGAACTCCGTGATCTCCATCATCCCGGCCAGAACTCCGTTCTCTGCGGTGGCCTCTTCTTCCTTGGGGGCCTCGCTGGCGACCTCCGCTTCCTTGCCGATCCGTTTGAGCAACTCGTCCACCGGCCGGACCGCCCGTCTGAGTCGGCGGTCCTGTATTCCATAGTAGATCTGTACCGGTGCGACGATCTTGATCGCCACCACCGCCGACAGCGCGATGCCCACCCAGAGAAAGACCCGCCCATATCGCTCCAAGGATTTGTGGATCCGGTCGAAGGGGTCGTCGGTCCGTCGGGTGAACACGCCGAAGGCGTCGTCGTCGGAGGCCTGTCCCCCGACGGGACTTATTACGATGGCA
>JAGPGT010000027.1:3212-26334 GCA_018055905.1 Phycisphaerae bacterium | reverse complement strand
CAACTGGGCTGCCGTGACATCCTTGTCTACCATAGATGAGGATATATCGCCTTACCCAGCTTCGCGCCAGTCAAAAATCCCTGCTTCACAAAATTCTTTTCGCCGCACTCCGTGAACGGCTACAAAACGATTGCCCTGCTTTTCTCGTACGAGTTGACGTTGGTACTCATTTTCTTCGGTTCCAGATTGGCGTACTGGTTGATTTCGTTGCCGATTCTCGCCGGGGCTGTTGCCAGCACGACTCTTGCCGTTACGTCGAGGTGTCGCGGAATTGCCAGTTTCGCCCGCGTCGAGCCCAGATTCACCGCGATCAAGAAGCACCTATTCCCCACTTCCTGCAGAAAGGTGAACGTTTTGTCCAGGCAATATGGTCTTGAGTTCACTTCGGCCCGCGATTGCCCCGATTTGGAGGCGGCATAGAAAAAATACTATACTCACGCCGTGTCGTAAAGTCGGGAAGTATGCGATCGCTGCAACAACTCTCGGCGACCGCGCAAATTCCGAGGGTGGATTGTGATTGTGGGGCAGACTTTGTACAATCATCCCGACATTGCATGAAACACCAATCTGGTTCTTTTCGGGGAGACTGCCATGAGTTGCGTGCGTTGGGTTTGCTTTGTGTGCGTCGGAATGCTTGTCATGGGCGTGGTCGGGACGCCTGGGTTTGGGGCCTCTCCGGCTGAGGAATTGACCAAACGGTTGCCGGAGGGCATGATCGGTTTCGTCGCCACCAGCGGCGGCGACGCCCTGAAGGCGGACTTCAACAAGACCTCCCTCGGCAGGATGTGCAACGATCCTGGCGTGTTGAAGTTCTACCAAGCGATCAAGACCGAACTGATCGCTAAAGCGATCGAAGGGAACGACGATCCGAATGTCTCCAAGATGATCGATCAGGCGATCGGCTATGTTCGCATGGCGATCAGTCGGCCGATTCTGCTGGGCGTTTTTCAGGTTGCGGTCACGAACGGGCCGCCCATCGGCGGTTTCGCGATTCTCGATGCGGGGGACCGCAAAGATGAGTTCGTTGCCGCCGTGAGCAAGCTCGAGCACAGGACCGGCGAAAAAATTTCCGATGTCGACGTCGGTTCTCTCAAGCTCCGCCAGTTCGAGAGCAACGACAAAGTTCCGCTGTACTGGGGTTGGATCGGCAACCATTTCCTCATCGCGGTCAACGACGCCGAAAAGGTGGTTGCAAAGACCGTCTCGAAGCCGAAGTCGTCGGTTCCAGCCTACTTGGGTCGATTGCCCGCCGCCGGTGATGCTCTGATCGTGCACAGTGACTATCAGAGAATCAGCCGTTTGATCGAAGAGGTCGTGCGGGAAAAGGAGGGCGATGAGGAGGCAGGGATGTTCACGAAGGCGATGAAGGGTCTTGGCCTGAACACTCTGCGGACGCTGACGGCGCGGGTGGGTTTCGCCGGGACGGAGGTCGTCGCTCACAGCGTGCTCGAAATGCCCAAGGCCAGCGGCGGCGTGTTCGGCACTCTCAAGCCGGTTGATCTGGGTTGGCTTCGCGCCGTGGATGCGAGGGCGGTCACCGCCAGCGTCTCGAACTGGGATGTCGCCGCCTTGTACGACATCATCATGAGCACTCTCAAGGGAGTGATGCCGGAGAGCGACTATGGTCAGATGCAGGAGATGATCTCCGCCATCGAGTCCGAGTTGAGCCTGCGAATCCGCGGCGATCTGCTGGATGCCCTGGCCGGACCGATGGTGTCCTATGGGGTGCCTATGGGCGCAGTGCCTGAAGCCCCGTTGGGCGGTTTTGTCCTTTTGGCGAAGCTCCAGAACGCCGCAGCGTTCGAGAAGGCCATGGTCGCTCTGGGCGAATTTGCGGTCGGGCACTCCCAGGGTATGCTTCAGATCGGTTCGGTCACGCGGGACGACGGCCGGACCGTGCACGTCTGGACGATCGCACCGCTGGCTATCGCGGGCCTCTCCCCGAGTTGGTCGATCGTGAGCGACCACCTCGTTCTGGGGTCCAACGAGGCCCTGTGCGATCAGGGCGCCGAACAGCTCGTCGTAAAGTCGCCCGACGCCAAGTCGCTGTTGGACGCGGAAGGCTACAAGAAAATAGTTGGACAGTTGCCGAAGGAGATGCTGAGTTTCACCTATACGGACTCTCAAGTTCAGTTCAACCAGATCATGATGCAGGCCAGGCAGTTTTGGCCGATGGCGGTGATGATGGCCACGCAGGGCGGTTTCAAGCTGCCGCCGATGCTACCGTCCCTGACACAGATCGCCAAAGATATGGGGCCGTCGTGCAGCTACAGTTACTACGGTGACGAAGGGCTCTACTCCTACCATCGCGGGCCTGGAATCGAGGTTGCCCTGGCGACTGTGGCGGGCGGTGCAATGGGCGTGGGCGTGGCGATGCCTGCGGTGGCGAGGGCTCGTGAGCAAGCCCGGTTCGCAGCTTCGATGAACAACCTCAAGCAGATTGGGGTGGGACTGCATATGTATGCAAATGACAACGACGGGAACTTCCCGTCCGAGCTGGATCAGATCAAACGTTATGTTCAGAACGCCAAAGTGTTCGAGTCTCCTCGTAAGCCCGATTACTTCGAAGGTCCCAGCTATCTTTATGTCCCCGATCAGAGCCAGAGGGCCGATCCGGCGAATGTTCTGGCGTACGAGAATCCGGAATACGCCTGGGACAAGATCGTAGTGCTGTTCCTGGATGGTCACGTGGAGCGGATGGACTCGGACGAATTCCAGAGCCGTCTGGAGGCCACCTACGAGAGGCTGGGCCGCCAGATGCCCGATCAGGAATCGGGGGCAGAGGAGGACATGGACGAGGAAGAAGAAGACTCCGGTGATCAGGAGGAGACGGAGGTTCCAGACGAACAACCGGTCGTCTGGGCGTGGCCGTCGAGGTGATGTTGCGGTTGAGGGAAAACGACGCGACCGTCGGTATTCCGTTGAATCCCGGCGGCTCGATCCCTATAATCCGGCTTTCCGAAGGATCTGTGCTTAAGGATTTGCTATGGTTAAGAATGAGAAAGTCGTGTTGGCGTACAGTGGCGGGCTGGATACGAGTGTGATCCTCCCGTGGCTGAAGGAAACCTATGGATACGACGTGATCGCGTTTGCCGCCGAACTGGGGCAGGGCGACGAACTGTCGGGTATCAAGAAGAAAGCTCTGGAAAGCGGGGCGGTCAAGTGCATTGTCAAAGACCTCAGGCGGGAATTCGTCGAAGAGTATCTTTGGCCCATGCTCAAGGCCGGCGCGGTCTACGAGAACGGTTATCTGCTGGGCACCAGCATCGCCCGGCCGCTGATCGCCAAACACCAGGTGGAGGTGGCGCATGCGGAGAAGGCCATGGGCGTCGCCCACGGCGCCACCGGCAAGGGCAACGACCAGGTGCGTTTCGAGGTTACCTATATGGCCCTCGATCCGACACTCAAGATCATCGCGCCGTGGAAAGACCCCAACTGGAAGTTGACCAGCCGGGAAGCGGCGGTGGATTACGCCCGCCAGCACAAGATCCCGATCGAGCAGAGCAAGAAGAAGATCTACTCTCGCGACCGCAACCTCTGGCACATCAGCCATGAGGGCGCGGATCTCGAAGACCCCGCCAATGAACCCAAGGACGATCTATATGTGATTTCCAACCCGGTTTCGCAGGCGCCGGATCGGCCGGACTATGTGACGATCGGCTTCCATGAGGGGACTCCCGTGAAGCTCGACGGTCGGCTCACGAATCCGGTCAAACTCGTCGAGACGCTCAACCTCGTCGGGGGCAAGCATGCGGTCGGTCAGGTGGACATCGTCGAGAACCGTTTGGTCGGTATGAAGTCCCGCGGCGTGTACGAAACGCCCGGCGGAACCATCCTGATGACCGCCCACAACGCGCTGGAAACACTCACTCTCGAACGTGAAACCATGCACTACAAGCAGCAGGTGGCGCTGAAGTACGCCGAGCTGGTCTACTATGGACTGTGGTTCAGCCCGCTCCGTGAGGCGCTGGATGCCTTCGTCAATGTAACGCAGCGCAACGTCACCGGCGAAGTTCGCCTCAAGCTTTTCAAAGGCCGTTGCACCGTCGCGGGTATGAAGAGCCCCAACAGCCTCTACCAGATGGACCTGGCCAGCTTTAAGATGGGTGAAGAGTACGATCAGATCGACGCCAAGGGCTTTATCCGGTTGTTCGCGCTGCCGGTCAAGGTGGCGGGCGTGGTCAATCGGAGATCGCCCAAAGCGTGATCGATCGATGAGGCTGGGGATGATGGATGATTGACATTGTCGGCAGGCGTGTCATTTTGCAATGTTCAATCATTTATTATCTTTTGCGGATCCAGGAGACCAGACGTGACGCCACAGGAATGGGTTATGGTGGTTTTTCTGTTCATGTTCGGTTGCTGCATCGGCAGCTTTCTGAATGTGGTGATCTATCGCCTGCCTCGCGGAAAATCGCTGGTTCATCCAGGATCGGCCTGTCCCCGATGTGGTAAGGCGATTCGATTTTACGACAATGTCCCACTGCTCTCCTGGTTGGTCTTGCGGGCCAAGTGTCGCTACTGCAAGGCGACAATCTCGCCGCGGTACTTTATCGTCGAATTGTTGACCGGTACGGCATTTCTGGGTATCTACTTGCTCTACTTCCACACCGGGGTTCGCCCCGGCATGAGCACGCCGGGGGCATGGTTCGTCTATGTTTTGCACCTGGTCCTGATCGGAGCCTTCATCGCGGCTTCCGGGATTGACCTGGAATTGTGGATCATTCCGTTGTCGATCTGCTGGTTCGTTACGACGGCGGGCCTGATCGGATCGACCGCGGCCGGCTACATCATCGATCCGAGGGCAATCAAGATTTACGACTTCTTTCCGATGGCCTCACCGCGAACTGGGGCAATGGCCTTGGGGGCCGCCATCGGGTTGGGGGCTGGTTGGCTGTTGTTGTGGGCCGGCGTGCTGAAACGAAGCTACGCGCAGACCGGGGCGGATGGCAAGGACGCTACGCCGGCGGACGATCACGGTCGTCCTGCGGCGCCGGGTCCTTTCGACGAGCCCCAGTACAACCATAGGCTCGAAGCGATCCGGGAGGTTCTGTTCCTACTGCCGATCCTTGTCGGATCGACGCTGGCGAGTGTGATCCTGGGATCGTCGGGGTCGATTGGGACGTGGTGGAACGGTTTGCTGGTCTGTCCCGCCTTCTCGGGATTTCTAGGGAGCCTCTTCGGTTATTTCGTGGGTTGCGCCACCGTATGGGCGACCCGCATACTGGGAACTCTGGCGTTCGGCAAGGAGGCGATGGGGCTGGGCGACGTACATCTGATGGGCGCGGCGGGAGCGATCGTAGGTCCCATAATGGTTGTGATCGCCTTTTTCATCGCGCCGTTCTTCGGATTGGGCTGGGCGTTGTTCCAGATGTTATCCAAAAAAATTCGCCAGATTCCCTATGGTCCCTTCTTGTCATTGGCTATCTTGACTGTTATGATTCTCCACGATTGGATTTTGGACCGCGTTAATTTCATGTTGAGTCCTTGACGCGGCAGGGAAGGGTTTGCCTGAATTGCAGGGAGGTGCTGCATGGATTGGATCCGCACGTTGGTTGTTCCGCTCATCTGTCTTGTCGCTGTCTCTTTGCTGTCCGGCTGCACGGACTACAAAAAGAAGTATGATTACCTCAACGTCGAGCACCAGAACCTCAAAGGAAGGTTTGAGAATCTCCAGAGCGAGCGACAGCAGCTCGCGGACCGGATCGCGCAGGACCAGCAAACGATCGACGAGTTGCGACGGCAGATCGAGGAACTCAATAAGACGCCGGCAGATGCAACCGGTTTCGGTGATGGTTATGATGTGGCGTTCGACGCCGCCGCTGGCACAATCACCGTGACGCTTCCGAACACGATCCTTTTCGAGTCGGGGAAAGCCTCATTGAAGAGTGCCACGAGTACGGAACTTGATCATATCTTGTCCGTCATCAAACAGAAATACGCCGACAAGGATATCGACGTGGTCGGACATACGGACACCGATCCGATCGTGAAAACAAAGGACCTTTGGGCCGACAACCTGGAGCTCTCGGCACAGAGAGCCCTGTCGGTGGCGAGGTACTTGATCAGTCACGGCATTCCGGAAAAGCAGGTACGAGCCGCTGGGTGCGGTTCGGCCAGACCGATCGCCTCGAACGCCACCGCAGCGGGCAAGGCCAAGAACCGCCGGGTCGAAATCGTGGTGAATGTGCGACGATCTGCTACGTCCCAGAAGCCACAGGCGAATACGAATCCCTGAGACTATGATGCGATCACGATGACGAACTCGTGAGCAGCGGGATCGAAGTGGATGTTTTCGACGGTTCCGGATACGGGTGCAACAATGAGTTCATCCGTGTCCGGAACCGTTTGCATTGGGTCTCCGCTATGGACTAGATCCCCGACTCTCACCGCCGGCTCATATGTGGCGCTGACCCTTACGATGGTTCGTCGCTTGTTCATCGGTCTGACTTACTTGACCAGTCGGGGGAAGGGGCGGATGCCCAGCAACTGGGCGATTTTCTTCGGGACCTCCGTGTTGTCCTGTACACCGGAAAAACGCGAGGCGCCGGGACCGAGAGCCCAGATTCCCACAGAAGCTGCGGAATGCCCTTTCGTGGCCCACTTCACGGTCAGCTCGGTGTCACCTTTGTCCTCGTTGCCGCCTCCGATGAGGGTCAGGCCGCCGGTCTCGTGATCGGCGGTGACGATCACCAGCGTGTTGCCGTCCCGCAGGGCGAAGTCAACCGCGGCCTCCACCGCCTGGTCGAAGAGCAATGTTTGGCGAATGACGCCAGCGGCCTTATTGGCGTGGCATTCCCAATCGATCTGGCTGCCCTCGATCATTAGGAAGAATCCCTGGCGGCCGTCCGCCGATTCGCGACTGGCCTTTCGAAGGAGGCGAATTGCCTTTTGTGCGAGCGTCGCCAAGGGCGGCTCGGGTTCCTTGGTCTTGAGAGCGTCGTACTGGAACAGGCCCAGCACATGGGAGGCGTCGACGGACCGCAGTTCAGCGGGAGTTTGGACGTATGCGTAGCCTGCGGCCTGGGCCCTTGCGAGCAGATCGACGTCGTCCTTGCGACCGCTGTTGGGGTCGGACTGGGGCAGGAAATACTTGCGTCCGCCGCCGAACAGGACGTTGATCCGACTGGCGATCAACTGTTCGCAGATCGCAGGCTCGAGTTTTCGCGACTTGACGTGCGATCCGAACGATGCAGGTGTTGCATGACTGATGGTGGACGTGGCGACCAGCCCGGTGGCCATGCCTTTGGCCTGGGCGGCCTCCAGGATCGAGACGTATGCTTTCTCGTCGGGGGTCATTCCGATCATTCCGTTGTTGGTCTTGACGCCGCAGGCCAGAGCGGTCCCGGCTGCGGCGGAGTCCGTCACACGGGAATTGGACGAATGGGTCCGCACCAGACCTGAAACAGGAAGTCGCTCGAGGTGCAATTTCCCGTTGGGGCCCGCAACCGCTGCGCCGGCCAAGGCCACCTGATTGAGGCCCATCCCGTCGCCGATGAGGAAAATGACGTTTTTGACCTTTGTTGCGCTGGTCAGCGGGTAGGGCTCGGAAGTGCTCGACGGCTGATAGAAGCTTAGGTTGTTGGGGTCCGCCTTGGCGGTCTGGTAATTGAAGACGGTCCCGCCAATCGCCAGATTCGATCCGACGAGGGAACTCAAAAGAACCATGGCGATCAACAACGCGCGTACAGTTGTCTTCATGCTGCGGTCTCCTATTTATGCTTCGAACCGCACGCTTTTATCATGCCTTCTTCAGCAATGCAAACACTAATCGCGCCGTCTCTTGCGGTAATCAGCAGCTTGCGGCCCGGAGAAGTTTGGATCATGCGGCCTTGCTCGTAATCCCGTCGGGCGCAACTGCACACGATCACGCGAGGATCGAGCTGTTCGATGAATCGCCCGTCCAGAGTGCGGATCGAGCCATGATGGGGCGCGACGATCACATCGGGCTTCAATCCCTCGTGCAATGCCAGGATTTCACGCTGGGCCAGGGTCTCGATGTCCGAGCACAACAGAATTGTCGCGTCGCTCCATTCGATTAGGCAGACGAGCGATTTGTCGTTGTCGCTGAGTTTTTCGCGGGTTATGGATTCCGCTGTGGGCCACAGGAGGCGGATTCTCGCTCTGCCGGCGTCGAGCGTTTCCGGCATGAGGCTCGTCGGGACGCGCCGGCTCGCAAGATGGTCCATCAAGACCCGGATCGTTGCCACGTCCTGCGACTGCGTGAAGGAGACCGGATCGAAGTACACGCAATCGACCGTGCGTCGGTTCACGATCTCGGGCAGACCGTTGATGTGATCGATGTCGCGGTGGCTGACGACCACGGCGTGGAGCCGGTCGATGCCTTCGTGGTCGAGGAAAGGCAGGACGACCCTCGATCCGATATCGTCGGTGGACAGAGACCCTGCATCGAACAGGACGTTGGCAGCGCCGGGCAGGCGGGCCAGGATCGCCTGGCCGTGACCCACGTCGAGACACGTAAGACTCATGTCGCTGTGATGCGTCCGCTGCCATTTCATCACGCCCAGCGGGACCAGCAGCATCAGTAACATCGCGGCACAAAGGACACGCTTGACGACCGGGCGTCGGGGATGAACGAAGGCAGTCGTGAGGATCAGAGCGTAGTAGAGGGCGATGAGCAGCCAAGGCACGTGTCCGATTAAAACGTACGTAGGGTCGATTGTGGCCATGAAACGCACCATCCCGATAAGCGCGTCCGCCAGGAAACTCAGCGGGTAACCCAGCAAGAGGCTCAGCGTGGGCAGGATGAACGACAGGAGGATCTTGACGAAGCCCAGGATCAGGATGAGCGTCACCGGCAACGCGGCGATCACCGTCCAGACGCTGGCCAACGGCGTGATGTTGTAGAAGTGATAGAGCAGCACCCCCGCGCTGCCCAGCCACGCGGCAACGCCCACCGCGAGCAGGCGAAGAGCCCAGTTGCCCAGGCCTTTCGCCACCTGCATGACAGTTAGTTTCTCCCAGGCGGAGAGCACTCGCTGGTTCTGCGCCGCGGCCAGCAGTCGCTGCTCGATGGGATGAGTGAAGGCCAGTATCCCCGCGGTGGCTGCGAACGACAACTGCCATCCGACTTCGAACAACTGCGTCGGCCGGATCAGCAACAGGACGACGGCCGCCAGGGAGAGCGAGTTGAGCGGATGGGTCTGGCGTCGCAGGAGGATCGATGCGCAGAAGGCCCAGACGATGACGGTAGCCCTCAGGATCGGCGGTTGCGGTGGGACCACGAGCAAAAAGACCAGCGTCGCTGCCATGCAGACGAGGGCTCTCGCGGGTTTGGTCAGCCCCAGAGGCTTGCCAAATCGCCACACGAGATCGATCAGGATGCACAAGTGCATGCCGGAGAGGCTGATCAGGTGGAGCAAGCCGGTCCGCCGGAAGGCTTCGTACGTGTCGGCATCGATGTGTCGCCGCTCGCCCAGCAGGAGGGCCTCGAGCATCGCCTCGGTCCGCGTGTCCGAGGGCGGGTGGTCGAGCAGGCCGCCGGCTGCGGCGCCGGTGAATAGCTTTCGCAGGTGCGCCAAGCCGCCTCGGGAAGATCGCGTCGTGGCGATCGCGTCCCTTGACGGGATCGAGGCTCCCACGTGCACGTTCTTGAGGCGGAGGTATTCTGCCACGTTGAACTGGCCGGGATTCGTCGGTTCTTCGTATCGATGCAGCCAGCAGTAGGCTTCGATGTCGTCGCCGAGCTGGAGGTTGGGGACGGGTTCGTCGACACGGACGCGGATCGTGCTTTCGATCGGCTGCCAGCCCTCGGATACCTGCACCGCTGTCGTCGCCAGGTAGAAGGCGGTAGGCGGATCGGAGGAGGCGAATCGGGCGAAACACCAGTTCTGCGGTTGCAGAAAGGGTTGCGTCACGATCCGGCCTCGAATCGTCGCCAACACACGTTCGTTGCCGACAACACAGCGGATATCCGAGGGGGCGGGGTTCTCGAACGCGGTCATTCGAACCGCCCCCAGGCATAGGAAACAGAACGAGGCGGCAAGTGCGAGTCCCTGGAGTTTCAGTCGTGATCGAACGCGCATCCAGAGCAGGATCACTCCGGCCGACGCTGCGGCAGCCAGCCAGATCCACAGCACCAGCGACCCGTTCGATGCGTTCAGCGAGTCCAGTCTGCGTTGTAGCAGGATTCCGACCATCATGCCGACCGCGGGCAGGAACAAGGGGGCCGTCCTCGCAAGGCGTTGGTATATGGTACGTCCGGCGAGTTGGTTGTCGATCAGGGTCAGTTTTTGCTGGATCTCGTCCATTTTCCTTGCCCATTGTACCGAAGGGGATTCCCCAATTCCAGAGGCTGTCCGTCATCCGCCCACAATTCCCGAACCATTCGTCGGGAATCGGGTATATACTGAAAAGTCGTATTTGGAACCTTGACATGTTTGGAGTGCGAGGTCGCATGAGTCGAGAATTGACGGGGGGCGAGGTCCTGGCGATCGCGGAGAAGATGGAACAAAACGCCGCGAGGTTCTACCGCAGGGCCGCCGGGATGTACAAGGACCCCAAGATCAGCAAGCTGTTCTCCGATCTGGCCCAATGGGAGAAACGTCACATCGAGGTCTTCGCGGAACTGAAGAAACGGCTGAGCCAGCAGGCCTGGGGCATTGGTCAGTATGGGGCCGAGCGGTCGAGCTCTTTCCGGCCTCAGACGCCGGTCTCTGTTTTCCCGGATGGCGCCGATCCGGCAAAGGCGTTGACCGGTCAGGAGACGAAGGCCGAGCTGTTGCGAAAGGCCATCGAGAAGGAGAAAGAGGCGATCGAGTACTACACGAGCTTGAAGGACTTCGTTCCGGACAAGGAGGACGCTCAACAAGTGGTCAAAAAGATCCTCGACGAGGAGCAGCGGCACGTGCGGATTCTTACCCAGTCTCTCGAAGGAATTTCCTGACCGGCCTCCGACGGTCGAGGCAAGGGGGGCACATGGCGGAAGGACAAGCGACGAAGACACATGGAAATCGCCTCATCGGGCAGGCCAGTCCCTATCTCCTCCAGCACGCGTACAATCCGGTGGATTGGTTCCCGTGGGGTAACGAGGCGTTTGAAAAGGCCCGCGCCGAAGACAAACCCATCTTCCTCTCCATCGGCTATTCGACCTGCCACTGGTGCCATGTCATGGAGCGGGAGAGTTTTGAGGATGAGCAGACCGCACGACAGTTGAATCAGGATTTCATCGCGATCAAGGTGGATCGCGAGGAACGGCCCGATGTCGACGAGACGTATATGAGGGCGGTCCAGATGTTGACTGGTACCGGCGGCTGGCCGCTCTCGGTCTTCTTGACCCCAGAGGGAAAACCCTTCTACGGTGGAACGTACTTTCCGCCACGACCGGGGTTTGGACGGCCCAGCTTCCGACAAGTACTCGCGGCAGTCGCCCAGGCGTGGCAGACGAAGCGGGAGGATCTACTGGTTTCCTCGCAGTCTCTTACGGATTCGCTCGGCTGCTCCTTCCACGACGGGCCTGAACAGATGCTCTCGGCGGATGTTCTCCAGAAGGCGTTCGATGCCTTGTCGAGCTACTTCGACCCCATTTACGGCGGGTTCGGGGCCGCGCCCAAGTTCCCCCAGCCGACGATGCTCTCACTGCTGTTGAGCTACGCCTGGCGAACAGGCGAGCAGACGGCTTTGGACATGGTCGATCGGAGTCTGGACTCTATGGCCCGCGGCGGCATCCACGACCACCTGGGCGGCGGTTTTCATCGCTATTCGACCGACGCGCAGTGGCTCGTGCCCCATTTCGAGAAGATGCTCTACGACCAGGCGACGATCGGCCTGGCGTACGTTCAGGCATATCAGGTTACCGGCAAGGCGGCCCACGCGACAGTCGCACGAGGCATATTCGACTACGTCTTGCGGGACATGACCGACCCCGGCGGCGGTTTCTATGCAGGCGAGGACGCCGACAGCGAGGGTAGGGAGGGCGCGTTCTATGTCTGGCGCAAGGACGAGATTCGGGAGATCCTGGGCGAATCTGATGCAAAGGGATTCTGCGATTGCTATGGCGTCACCGACGCGGGCAACTTCGAGCAAGGGGAGAACATTCTGCACGTCGTCGACTCCCTCGAAAAGACTGCGGCCAAGCTGGCCGACGCCCGGCTGAAACTGTTGACCCGACGGAATAGCCGTCCCCGCCCGCACAGAGACGACAAGATCATCACCTCCTGGAACGGCCTGATGATCTCGGCACTGGCCAAGGGCGGATCGGTCCTCGGACAGGCACGGTACGTCCAGGCCGCTACGAAGGCGGCTGCATTCGTTCTCGAATCACTGAGAGTGGACGGTCGGTTGATGCGGTACTGGCGAGCTGGTCGTGTGGTCGCGAAGGCCTTTCTCGACGACTATGCGATGCTGATCCTTGGCCTGATTGATCTCTACGAGGCGACGTTCGATTCTCGCTGGTTGGCGGAGGCTCGACTTGGGGCCGAACAGATGATCGATTTGTTCGCGGACCCGGACGAAGGCGGCTTCTTCCTGACCGGTCGGGACGCCGAACGGCTCATCAGCCGGGAGAAGCCGGCCTACGACGGGGTGGTCCCCAGCGGGAACTCCGCCGCGGCGCTCGGACTGCTCAAGCTGGGTGTCATCCTAATGGAGAGTCGATTCAGCGACCAGGCCGAAAGAGTGCTGCGGCTGTTCTCCGGCCCGATCTCGCAGTCCCCGACCGGATTCACCGCGATGCTCCTGGCCCTCGATTATCGGCTGGGTCCCACCCAGCAGATCGTCGTCACCGGCCCGGCCGAGCGGGCAAGGCCTCTGCTCGAAGAGGTTCATCGTCGGTTTCTTCCGAACGCGACGCTTCTGTTCAGAGAGACCGGGCCACGAGGGGACGCGGTGGCGAAAATGGTCCCCTTCCTCCGGGACCTCGTGCCTCTGGATGGTTGCGCTACCGCCTACGTTTGCGAAAACCACGCCTGCCGGCGTCCCGTCGTCACGGTGGGCGATCTGGCTGCGAGTCTGAACGGAATCGCACGAAATCGCTGAACCTCTGGCGGCTCGCGGACCTACATGCTATTGTATGCAGGGCATTCGAGGCCTCGGCCTTCGGAGCCCAGGTGAGAGTTTTCGGGTTGCGGCTTGGAGAGAGCAGACTGTATGAGAGGTGGAATGCATGCACAGGGATGATCTTTCCATCGTTCTATGCGGACAGGCGGGGCAGGGGGTCCAAACCGTCGAGTTCCTGTTGACCCGGCTCCTCAAGCTCGCCGGGTATCACGTCTTCGCGACGAAGGAGTACATGTCCCGGGTCCGAGGCGGCCTGAACTCCACCACCATTCGCGTCTCCAACCACGAGGTCGCGGCCTATGTCCACCGCATGGACATCCTGGTCCCGCTCAGTGGCGGCGCGGTCGAGCACGTCGCCAAACGGATTTCGCCCGGAACGGTCGTGTTGGGTGAGCAGAAGGTGATCGGCGATGGACCGGTTCTGGCATCCTGCCGGGTCCTGGAGGTTCCGTTTACGAAGATCGCACAAGAGATCGGCAATGCGCTGTACTCCAACAGCGTCGCGGTCGGCGCGGTCGCAGGGGCCCTCGGGCTCGATCTCCAGCCGGTCACGGACTACGTCCGTCGGTTCTTCGCGGGCAAGCAGGCATCCGTCGGCGAAGACAACGTAAGAGCAGCCCAAGCGGGCTACAAGGCGGTGGAGAGTCTGGACGTTGACGAGCTGGCGATCGATCCCGCCACCGACACGGGCGGCACGGACCGGCTCCTCCTCGATGGCGCCGAGGCGGTGGGCTTGGGGGCACTCGCGGGCGGATGCAACTTCGTCAGCTCCTATCCGATGTCTCCGTCCACGCCCGTGCTGACGTTCATGGCCAGGCACGGGGACGAGTTCGGCGTCGTGGTCGAGCAGGCCGAGGACGAAATCGCTGCAATCAACATGGCGATCGGCGCCGGGTACGCCGGGGCCCGCGCCCTGGTGACCACCTCCGGCGGCGGCTTCGCCCTGATGACCGAAGGCGTGAGTCTGGCGGGTATGCTGGAGACGCCCATCGTGATCCACCTGGCCCAGCGACCGGGACCGGCGACCGGGTTGCCCACCCGTACGGAGCAGGGAGACTTGGAGCTGGCTCTCTACGCGGGTCATGGTGAATTCCCACGGATCATCCTGGCGCCGGGGTCGCTTGACGATGGCTTCCATCTGGCCCAGCAGGCGTTCAACCTGGCGGACAAATACCAGGTTCCGGTGTTCATCCTCACGGATCAGTATTACATCGACTCGTACTATGACGCGCCGCCGTTCGACCTGTCGAAGGCCGCGGTCGAGAAGCACGTGGTCAAGACCGCGAAGGACTACCGCCGATACGTCATCACGCAGGATGGCGTCTCCGCTCGCGGCGTGCCGGGCTTCGGAGAAGGGCTCGTTGTGGTCGACAGCGACGAGCACGATGAAGAGGGACACATCACCGAGGACCTTGATCTTCGTGTGCGAATGGTCAACAAGAGGTTGGCCAAAGGCGCGTCCCTGACGATGGACGTTGTGTCGCCGGTACTCGTCGGGCCGGAGAACTACAAGAATCTGGTGATCTGTTGGGGTTCCACCTACCATGTGGTGAAAGAGGCGATCGCTCAACTCGGACGCAACGACACCGCGATGCTGCACTACCGCCAGGTGTACCCGCTCCACGACCGTACGGGCGAATATATGGCACGCGCCGAGCGGACGATCGTCGTCGAGGGCAACGCGACCGGCCAGTTCGCCAAGCTCATCGAGCTGTATACAGGGGTACCCGCCGACGAGTTGATGCTCAAGTACAATGGAATGAACTTCAGCGTGGAAGAAGTGGTCGATGGACTCAAAGCCCTGATAAAGGAAGTTGCCTGATGGACGCCAAAACATTCGACATGGAAAAAGCAGATGTCGCCTGGTGCCCTGGTTGCGGAAATTTCCCGATTCTCAAGGCCCTCAAGGAGGCTCTGGCGGAGCTTCAGATCGATCCGACGCAGCTCGTGATGGTCTCAGGCATCGGCCAGGCAGCCAAAATTCCCCACTACGTTCGCGCTCACGTTTTCAACGGCCTGCACGGCAGGGCTCTGCCTCCGGCCACCGCGATCAAGGCAGCGAATCCCCGACTGACCGTCATCGCCGAGAGCGGCGACGGCGACATGTACGGCGAGGGCGGGAACCACTTCATCCATTGCATCCGCCGTAATCCGGACATCACGAACATCGTTCATGACAACCGCGTCTACGGCTTGACGAAGGGCCAGGCCTCGCCGACGAGTCCGCGGGGTTTCAAGACGTCCGTCCAGGTCCATGGTGTTGCGTTGGAGCCCTTTAATCCGCTGGCAGTGGCGATCGCGCTGGACGCGAGCTTCGTCGCGCGGGCCAACGCCCAGGATCGCGAACAGACAAAGGACCTTATGAAGAAGGCCATCACCCACAAGGGCTACGCACTGCTGGACATCCTCCAGCCTTGCGTCACCTACAACAAGCTCAACACCTATCAGTGGTTCAAGGAGCACACGTACTACCTCGACGAGTCCCACAACCCATGTGATCGCATGGCGGCCTTTCAGAAATCGCTGGAGACTGACAAACTCCCTCTGGGTGTCTTCTACGTGAGCCGGAACAAGCCTTCGTTCGAGGAAACCACAGGCGTTTACCGCGAAGACCCGCGTCCCCTCTACGAGCGAGAAGTCGACGTCGAAAAGCTCCGCGGTCTGATGAATAGTTTCGCAATGAACATTTGAATTCGTATATGACTGCGAAGTTTTGACTGTCTGTCTGGGGGAACACGAAGAAGATGACCTCTTATTAAGGGAGGTACCGGTCCGAAACCATCGGTTGGAAAGCTGATCGCGCAGAGCCTCTCTGGATCCGTGTGGTCGCAAGGGACAAGCCCTTGGGGCCGTGGAGTTTACTGTTGTGACTCTCCGGTCCGGCGATCGATCAACTCGATCTCATAGACCCTCGGCCAGAGCTTTCCGGTGACGAGCAGGCGTTTACTTTCGGGAATCCAGGCGATGCCGTTGAGGACTTCTTCGGAGTTGTCGGGACGCGGGTAGAGGGTGGACAGATCCAAGCAGCCGACAACTTGGCCGGTCTTGGGGTCGATGGCGACGATTTCGTCGGTCGGCCAGACGTTGGCGAAGACCTGGCCTTCAATGTACTCGAGCTCATTGAGGCCCCGTACGGGGCGCCCTTCGTTACGGACTTCGATCCGGCCGGTTTGGGCGAAGGTATTCGGGTCGAGAAAACGAAGGGTCGCGGTTCCGTCGCTGTAGATCAGCCGTTGACCGTCGTGGGTGAGGCCCCAGCCTTCGGTGGGGTAGGTGAATTCCTTGAGCAGGGTGAACGTGTCCTTTCGATAGACGAAACCGACTTTGTTTCGCCAAGTCAATTGGATGATCTTTTCGCCGAAGATTGTGATTCCCTCGCCGAAGTGGTTGCGGGCAAGATGGGTGGTTTTGAGGGCTTGGCCTGTCTTGAGGTCGCGTTTGACCAGCGTGGATCGGCCGTAAAGGCCTGTGCCCTCGTAGAGAACTCCAGCCTCGTAGACGAGCCCCTGCGTGAACGCCTGGCGGTCGTGCGGATACGATTGGACGACCCGGTATTCATACTGGTGCACCATCGGCTTGGCGGATTCCTGGGCCCAAACGTGCGAGCTGGAGATTGCACTCAGCCAGACCAAGTTCCCTGCGGCAAGGATCAAGAACAGGACGGTGCTTGAGCGTCGCATCAGTCCCCGGCTTTGAAATATCCCTTGCCGCATCGCAACTCCAATCGATTCTGCAACATTCGCCCTCAATTATACAAATCCCTCGTTCCGGCGGTCAACCTTGGAGGTGGACCTTGGTGGAACTTGGTTGCTACGAACATCGCGGATGGGCGGAATCCGCTTGACGGTCGGCGGGGACTTGGGTACGTTGGCCTTTGAACGATAACCGGATCAGGAGGAGTGATGATATGGACAGGATGAAGGCAATTTCTACGATTTTATTATTGTTGTCTGTCACCTTCGTCGCAGGTTCGTGCGCCCCGCTCCGCCAGGGAGAACTCTGTCTGTTCGCCCCTTCGCAGAGCTCCGATCTGCTCGGCACCGGCTTGGTGGGCTGGCAGCAGATCGGCGGGAGGCAGGATGCGTGGCGTTTCACCGACGGCGTCCTGTACACCGAAGGGGATGACGGCGGTTGGCTGGCGACCCTTCGGCAGTACGACAACTTCACGTTGTCGCTGGAATTCCGCGTATCTCGCGGCGGCAACAGCGGCGTTTTCCTCCGTTCGCCCCTGGAAGGCGACCCTGCCTACGCCGGGATGGAGATCCAGATTCTCGACGATTACGCTCAGGAGTACAGCAACCTCAATCCCTATCAATACACAGGGAGTCTCTACGGCGTGCAGGTCCCCTCGGAACGGGTGGCCAAGGAGGCCGGAAAGTGGCAGAACATGGTCATCACCGCCCGGGGAACGCGGATCGAGGTGGTTCTCAACGGCCGCAAGATCATCGACACCGATGTGACCTATCATTCATACAAGGCGGGTATGCATCCCGGACTGATGCGTGAAAGCGGATTCATCGGCCTGCAGAACCACGGCAGCCGGGTTGAGTTCCGTAACATCCGAATCCGGGAATTGTAAACCGGCGAATTGCAAATAGGAAATCAGGGCTAGTAGAAGGGGGTCTTATGGACACAAGCAGTGTTTCTCGTCGGGACTTCATCAAAGCTTCGGCGGCGTCGGCTGCCGCACTGGGGATGACCAGTAGGATGTATGCGGCTGGTTCGGATACGATTCGCGTGGGCCTCATCGGCTGCGGTGGACAGGGCACTCGCGACCTGGTCAGTTGCGTGCGAAGCTCGCCCGGCGTGCAGATCGTCGCCTTGGGCGACCTGTTCGAGGACCGGCTCCAGGAGTCGGTCGCGACGCTGACCAAAGAAGTGCCCGACGCCATGAAGGTCCCGGCTGACCAGCGGTTCGTCGGTTTTGACGCGTACAAGAAGGTCCTCGCGACCGACGTGCAGGTGGTCCTGCTCGTGGCGCCGCCGCACTGGCGGGCCCAGCACTTCCAGGCCGCGGTCGAAGCGGGCAAGCACGTCTTCATGGAGAAGCCCGGCGGTGTGGACCCCAAGGGCATCCGTTCGGTGATCCAGACCGCGGCGCTGGCGGAGCAGAAGAAACTCTCCGTTGTTGCAGGTACTCAGCGGCGGCACAGCAAGAAATATCAGGAGATTATCCGCCGGATTCACGACGGCCAGATCGGCCAGATCGTCGCGGCCCAGGCCTATTGGAACGGCGGCGACATGCTCGGCTACTGGAAATGGTGGGACAAGGGCAACCTGTCCGACATGGAATGGCAGTGCCGGAGCTGGCCGTGGTTCGTCTGGACCAGCGGCGACCACATCGTCGAACAGCACGTGCACAATCTGGACGTGATCAACTGGGCCCTTCAGGGGCACCCCGAGCAGTGCATGGGCATGGGCGGCCGGGCGGTGCGGACCCTGGGCAATATCTACGACCACTTCGCGGTCGAGTACGAATACCCCGGCGGCGTGCGGGTCGCGAGCATGTGCCGCCAGATCAACGGCAACACGGACCGGATCGCCGAGCGGGTGGTGGGGACCAAGGGCGTCGCGGACGTCGATCGCGGCGTCATCTTGGGCGAAAAACCCTTCAAGTACGAGGGCCCTGATCCGGACCATTACGTCCAGGAGATGGCCGACCTGATCTCCAGCGTCCGCGAAGGCAAGCCGATCAACGAGGGCAAGAACGTTGCGGAAAGCACGATGAACGCGATCATGGGCCGGATGAGTGCGTACACCGGCCGGGCTCTGAAATGGGACTGGGCGATGAACGCGTCGAAGCAGGATCTGACGCCGCCGAAATACGATTGGATTGATCTTCCTGTCGATCCGGTGGCGATCCCCGGCAAGACGCAGCTCGTATAGGTGACGATGGAATGATCTGTGCCTTCACCAGCACGATCAGATAGGCGATTCGCCGGGACAAGCGACTAACCTGAGGGCCGGCGGATCGCTGAATATGCCCGACCTCCACTTGAGGTCGGATGATCGAATATGTGCAGGGGCAGGATTGAAGCCTGCCCCTGCGCTGTATCTGTGCCAGGAAAGGGGGCATGCATGAATCTCGCGAGGATCGGCGTCGCAGGTCTGTTGTTCGCGACTGTGCTGCTTAGTGCGCCTGTCGGGGCGGGCGAAACCGTCGAAGCGGTGGTTCCGAAGGAGAAGATCTCGCTCTGGAACGGCGTCGACTTCGCAGGCTGGAAGCGGTTCCTGCCCGATGCGTCGAGGGACGTAGACGACACGTGGTCCATCGCGGACGGCGTTCTGCGGTGCACGGGCCGGCCCGCCGGCTACATGCGGACCGAGACCGCCTACGCGGATTATCACCTGCACGTCGAGTGGCGGTGGCCGGCCCAGCCGGGCAACAATGGCGTGTTGGTCCACATGAGCGGCCCGGACGTGGTCTGGCCAAGGAGTCTGGAGTGCCAGTTGGCTTCCGGCAACGCGGGTGATTTCTGGGTCATTGGGGGACTGGAGTTTGCCGAGCACGCCAAGGGCGGCAGGCGAGTGAACGGCCGGCGGACCCTCAAGCTCCGCGAGAGCAGCGAGAAGCCTGCGGGCGAGTGGAACCAATACGACATCGTGTGCAAGGATGACTGGGTTGTGGTCCTGGTCAACGGCGTCCTGCAGAATGTGGCTACGAGGTGCTCCGAGAGATCGGGTCGGATCTGCCTCCAGAGCGAAGGGGCTCCGATCGAGTACCGCAATCTCTGGCTGGAGCCGCTGGAGTGACGAGACCCCATGGCGGGAGGCTGTTTGCAGGTTATTGTGGATCGCGGTGTGAGGATGGACTCAATCGGGGGGCCGAACCGGGGCTCCCAGAGGGGTGTACAGAGTCTTTATGAAAGTCATGGTAGCAGAGAAGTGTGGGTTTTGCCCCGGGGTTCGCAACGCGATCAGTACGGCCGAGCGGATCCTCGCGGCGGCCGGTCCGAAGGAACAGGTCTACAGCCTAGGGCCGATCATCCACAACGAAGACGTAGTTCAGCGATTGGCCGATTCGGGTCTGCGAACTGTTGAATCGGCCGACGAAGTCGATTCCGGGACGGTTCTGATCCGTTCTCATGGGGTCTCGCCCAGGGAATTGGAGCGGCTTCACGAAAAGGGCCTTCACATCGTGGACGCGACCTGCGTTTTGGTCAAACGCGTGCAGCAGATCGCCAAACAGCTCGAAGAGGAGGGCTACGAGGTCGTTATCATCGGGGAGGAGAACCATCCGGAGGTGCAGGGGGTGATGGGGTGCGTCCATCGCGTGGTGGTGGTGGCCGAGGAGGTGGACCTGGACCGTTTGCCCTCGGACCGTCGTCTGGGTATCGTCTGCCAGACGACGCAAAGTCCCGAGCACCTGGGCAGGATGCTGGGGGCCATCGGGCGGGGCAGTTTCCGTGAGATGAAAGTCATCAACACCCTGTGCAAGGAGGCGGTCAAACGCCAGGAATCGGCGATCGCCCTGTGCAAGGAAGTGGATATCATGTTCGTCCTGGGGGGGCTCCACAGCGCCAATACCCGTCGACTGGCGGAGTTGTGCAAAAATCACAATAACGCAACGTTTCACTTGCAGAATTGGGATGAGCTTGATAAAAATGTACTGTTTGGCAAGAAGGTGGCCGGGGTAACGGCCGGTGCTTCGACGCCGAACTGGGTGATTGACGAATTTGTCAAGCACCTGGAAGGGTTCGACGAAAGACGGTAGTAGAATTGGCAGAGTTCTGAAAAAAACGGGACTTGGGCAGTACTCGTCTCCGCTGCGTGGGCGGGGGCGGGAAGGCGTTTGATTAACTTTTTGTTACTGCAACACGCTGTGAGAGCCTGCCGGTGTGTATGTGGGGCATCGGTCGGCGAGATGAACAGACTCCACAAGGGAATCAGAACGTTATGGTAGATCGCAACTTAGTCAACAAGCTGGGTTTGTCCGACGAGAAGCTGGATCAACAGGTCCAGGAGATGTTCGGGGACGGTGAGAATCAGTACCTCGAGCAAATTCTCCAACGTAAGGTGGATTCTCGTCTGCCGGGAACCATCCTCAAGGGCACGATCGTGTCGCAGATCGGCAACGATGTGATCGTCGAGGTGGGCCTCAAGAGCGAGGGGGTGGTGGATGCTGGGGAATTCGATACCCCTGAAGATGCCGCCCCGGGCACGGAGATCGAAGTCCTCCTTGAGGACACCGACTCTGAAAGTGGACTGATCCTGCTGAGCAAACGCAAAGCGGACATGATCCGGGGCTGGGAATACATCATCAACACCAAGAAGGAAGGCGACGTCGTCAAGGGACGCGTTATCCGCCGGATCAAGGGCGGTCTGTTGGTCGACATCGGCGTGCCTGTTTTCTTGCCCGCCTCGCAAGTGGATATTCGCAAGCCAGGTGACATTAGCCGGTTCATCGGCAAAGAAGTCGAGTGCAAGGTTCTCAAGATCGACGTCGAGAACCGCAACATCGTGGTCTCCCGCCGCAAGCTCATCGAAGAGGAACGTCGTGCCAGCAAGGACAAGATCCTCAACGAGATCGAAGTCGGCCAGATCCGTAAGGGCGTCGTCAAGAACATCGCGGACTTCGGTGTATTTGTCGACCTCGGCGGCCTCGACGGCTTGCTGCACATTTCCGACCTCAGTTGGGGACGGATCTCGCATCCGTCCGAAGTCGTGGAGATCGACCAGGAGATCGAGTGCGTTGTCATCGGCGTCGACAAGGAAAACGAGAAGATTTCCCTGGGCCTCAAGCAGAAACAACCCAGCCCGTGGGAGAACGTCGAGAACAAGTACCCGGTCGGTTCACACGTTCGCGGCAAGGTCGTCAACGTGATGAATTACGGTGTCTTTGTCCGTCTGGAAGACGGCATCGAGGGACTCGTTCACATCAGCGAGATGAGCTGGACCCGTCGGCTCTCGCATCCCAGCGAGATGGTCAACCTCGACGACGAGATCGAAGTAGTGGTTCTGAATGTCAATAAGGAAAAGCAAGAGATCTCGCTCGGCATGAAGCAGACCGAGCCCAACCCGTGGGAATTGGCGGCTCGCAAGTATCCGCCGGGCACGATCGTGACCGCTCACGTCCGCAGCATGACGAATTTCGGCGCGTTTGTCGAGATCGAGCCGGGCATCGACGGCATGATTCACATCTCGGATCTGAGCTGGACGCGCAAGTACGGCCATCCGAGCGAAGCTCTGCAGAAGGGCCAGGAAGTCAAGTGCGTCGTCCTCGAGGTCAACGAGGAGAAGCAACGGATCAGCCTGGGCATGAAGCAGATGACCGAAGATCCCTGGATTCATGCGATTCCCGAAAAGTATATCCCGGGCCAGATCATCAAGGGCAAGATCGCCAAGCTCACCAATTTCGGCGCGTTTGTCGAGCTGGAGCCGGAGCTGGAAGGTCTGCTGCACATCAGTGAGCTGGCCGATCACAAGATCGACAAACCGCAGGATGTGGTCAAGCCCGGCGACGACGTCGAGGTCAAGATCCTCAAGGTCGACCCCGAGGCTCGCAAGATCGGCCTGAGCCTGCGAAGAGTGCAGTGGGCGGCTGCTCCCGCTCCGGAAGAGCACGCCGCTGCGGCCGCTCCCGCCAAGAAGCCAGGCAAGCAACCGCAGCGACCCGTGGCGTCGGGCGATGCCGGCGGCGATACGCTTCGCATCAAGGAGGCGATCCAAAAACGCGACCAGGCCAGAGCGGCCGAGCAACAGGAACCTCCGGCTTCGCAGCAATAATTCCCCGCAGGAATCCAACCGCGGTCGGGTCTTACACGGCCTTACGCGGTTGCAATGACAGCAGTACACGAGCCTTCCCCCAAAGGGAAGGCTCGTTTTTTTCACTCGGTTCTGGGAGTGGATCTACCGTTGGGGCGTGCAGTCGGACACACAATCATTACATTGTCAGTAGAATCGTTCACGACTATAATGAAAAGGTGTCTGGATAGTATTTGTCGGTCATTATGATAAGGAGTCCTTGCGATGCTGCTCTGGCTGTTCCGCGGGATTTTTGTGGTCATGGTTATCTCGGTGCTGATGGTCAGTGCCGCCTCCAAGGTTCTCTCCGACGGAGACAACTCGGAAAGCTGGTGGGCGGTCGTCATCAGCGGTCTGGGGT
>JAGPGT010000027.1:0-3112 GCA_018055905.1 Phycisphaerae bacterium | reverse complement strand
TGGCTGTTCCGCGGGATTTTTGTGGTCATGGTTATCTCGGTGCTGATGGTCAGTGCCGCCTCCAAGGTTCTCTCCGACGGAGACAACTCGGAAAGCTGGTGGGCGGTCGTCATCAGCGGTCTGGGGTTGGTCGTGTTCTTCCTCCTGCTGGATATTCTGACACCCAAACGCAAACTGACCGCCTTGGCCGGTGTATTCTTTGGTCTGCTGGTCGGTATGCTCATCACCGCCGTGCTGGCCAAGGCCGTGGATATGATCGGCGAAACCTATCGAATTCCCCTGATCCCCGAGGCCAATCTCGCGATCAAATGGATGCTGGGCATCGGCATCTGTTATTTCACAATCAGCATCGTCATGCGAACCAAGGACGATTTTCGCTTTGTCATCCCGTACATTGCGTTCGCCAAGCAGACCAAGGGGATGAGGCCCCTGATTCTGGACACCTCCGCGATCGTCGACGGGCGGATCGCGGATTTGTGCGAGAGCCGATTGTTCGACGCGCCCGTGGTGGTGCCTCGCTTCGTCCTCAACGAACTGCAGCTTATCGCGGATTCCTCGGACAAGCTCAAACGCAACCGGGGTCGTCGTGGCTTGGACGTGCTCAAGAAAATGCAGGCCAGTTCCACGATCGATGTCGAGATCGACGAGACGACTGCGGCCGAGATTGAAGAAGCCAAGGGGGTCGATCAAAAACTCCTTCTGTTTACCAAGGTCAACAACGGTCGATTGGCGACCACCGATTACAATCTCACCAAGGTGGCTCAAGTCCGAGGCGTCGATGTCATCAACATCAACGATCTGGCGAATTCACTCAAGGTTGTCGCATTGCCGGGTGAGACGATGCGGGTTCGGATCGTCAAGCCGGGCGAAGAGGCCGACCAGGGTATCGGCTATCTGGACGACGGAACGATGATTGTGGTGGAAGGGGCCCGCAACAAGATCGGCAAGGACATCGTGTTGAGTGTGACCAGTTCGTTGCAGACCTCCGCGGGCAAGATGATTTTCGGACGATTCGAATCCTTCGTCTCGCAGGACAGCGAAGGGGACACTTGTGGCAACGAAGGGGGGCGCCGTCATGGATTTCGCAGATCTTCGCCGGCCCAAGGCCCGGCTTCGACCCCAAATCCCAGCCCGACGACGCAGTCGGGCTGAGTGTGCCAAAGGCCAAGACCGATCTGCAGCTTGTCCGAATCGCTCTGCGGATCTCTCATGCTACAGGGAAGCCAAAGCCTCCAAGAGCCTCGGAATGATCTCGGATTCCGGCACGGTGGCGGTCTTCTGGCCTCCACGATAAAAATAGGCCTTGTCCTTGCCGGCACAGATGGCAAAATCGGCGTCCTCCGCCTCGCCGGGGCCGTTGACCACACAGCCCATCACTGCGATACGAAGGGGTTTATCAATCTTGTGCAAAGCCCGTTCGACCCTTCGAGCCAGATCGATCACATCGATTTCGGTACGTCCGCAGGTGGGACATACGATCAATTCAGGTCCGCAACGATGGCGCAATCCCAACGAAGTCAGAATCTCTCTGGCCATCCCGGTCTCAATCACCGGGTTCCCCGCGGCACTGACACGGATTGTGTCGCCAATTCCCTCGGAAAGCAGTGTCCCCAAGGCGATGGCGGATGGAATCCTCGCATGTTCCGGTAGTCCCGCGTGCGTCAGACCCAAGTGGATCGGATAGGGGAACGCCTGGGCGATCCGACGGTTGACTTCGATCGTTCGCAGGGTGTCACTGGTTTTGGCGCTCAGAACGATTTTTTCGAAGCCGCGGTCCTCGAAGAGTTGTACGTACTGCCGCATCTCGGTGAGCATCAGATTCACCCGTTCCTCCGGCCGGATCGGTTCCTTCGTGAGATCGCGGATGCTGGCCTCGTTGACGCCGATGCGGATCGCGACCCCATGGGTTTTGGCTACATCGATGATGCGATGGATGTCGTCCCGATTCTTGATATTCCCCGGATTCAGGCGGATTTTAGCGGCACCGCCCTCCATGGCCTCAATGGCCCGCTGGGGGTTGAAATGGATGTCTGCCACCAGCGGCACGGACGCCTGGCGGACGATTCGGGCGAAAGCCTCGGTGTCGGCCCGTCGGGGCACCGCCAACCGGACGAAGTCGCAGCCCGCTTGGACCAACTCCTCGATCTGGGCCACACAGCGGTCGATGTCCGTCGTGGGAACTTTCGTCATCGACTGGATCGCCACGGGGGCACTGGAACCGAGCGCCACGGAGCCTACCTGCACGGTTGTGGTCGTTCTTCGCGTAATCACGCACGGATTGTAGCGTGTCTGAACAGCTCGCACAATCCTAAATACAGCTCTGTTCCTTATCCGTTGGTCGTACCTGATATCCATACCTCGGGGATCGTTCGCATGTAGCTGACATTGATCCATACGGGTACTCTGTACCCGAGACTGAACACACACGGCGAATCAGACCGAACACTAATATTACGACGTGGACAGTTTGGAGGGGAGGTTGTAGGATAATCGGTCGATTGAACGGTATTCCCCAGCGAACAATAGGATGGGTCGCTTTTTTGCAGAGTGGTGATTCGAGCATGGAAAAGGACAGAGAGTTGATGGCCGACGGGCCGAACCGGAACGAAAACGGCACAGAACGCGGGCTGGATTTTATCCGACAGATAGTCGCGGACGACATCCGGTCTGGCAAATGGGGCGGGCGCGTCGCGACGCGGTTTCCGCCGGAACCAAACGGGTATTTGCATATCGGACACGCCAAGAGCATTAACCTCAACTACGGCATCGCCTCGGAGTTCGGCGGGCAGTTCAATTTACGGTTCGACGACACTAACCCGGAGAAGGAGGAACAGGAGTACGTCGATTCGATCATTGAGGACGTCCGCTGGCTCGGGGCCCAATGGGATGACCGGCTCTTCTACGGCTCGGACTACTTCCAGAGCATGTACGACTGGGCGGTCGAACTGATCAAGAAGGGCAAGGCCTACGTCTGCGATCTGACGGGCGACCAGGTCCGCGAATACCGCGGCACGCTCACCCAGCCGGGAAGGCCAAGCCCCTATCGCGACCGGACGGTCGAGGAAAACCTGGATCTCTTTGAACGGATGCGTAAGGGCGAGTTCCCCGACGG
>JAGPGT010000026.1 GCA_018055905.1 Phycisphaerae bacterium | reverse complement strand
GTGCTGGTCGGGCACGAAGATGACCCGCCTGTCGCGAGGCAGAGACTGCACGACCGCGACCGCGTTGGCACTGGTGCAACAGTAATCGCTTTCGGCCTTCACCTCGGCCGTACTGTTTACGTAGCAGACGACCAGGGCGTCGGGGTGTTTGGCCTTGAGGTCCCGCAACTCGTCGGCGGTGATCATATCGGCCATCGGACATCCTGCCCTCGCATCCGGCAGCAGGACCATCTTGTTCGGACACAGCACTTTGGCCGTCTCGGCCATGAAGCGAACCCCGCAGAACACGATCGTCTCTGCGTCCGTCTTCGACGCCTGGATGCTCAGACCCAGCGAATCCCCGCAGAAATCCGCCAAGTCCTGGATCTCCGGCGACTGATAGTTGTGCGCCAGGATGACGGCCCGCCGGAGGGCCTTTTGTTCTCGGATTTCTTCGAGCAGCTTCTGATTCAATGGTTTCTCCCGTGCTTCAACCGACTTTACCCAGGGTAGGGGTCCAATCCGTTCAATCGCCGTTTCCCTTCGCCGACTTCTGCTTGCGGTACACCAGATCGGGCGAAGGGCTCGACACCGTCATACCGGGCGGCACCGACTCCTTGACCCAGGTGTTGCCCCCAATGACCGCGCCTTTGCCGATCACGACGTCGCCCAGAATCGTGGCCTCGGCGTAGATCGTCACATCGTCCTCGATGGTCGGATGACGCTTGCCGCCCTTGATGATACGACCTCGGTCATCCCGTCGAAAACTCAGGGCACCCAGCGTCGTGCCCTGGTAGATCTTCACATTGCGGCCGATGACGGAGGTCTCGCCGATGACGACGCCGGTCCCGTGGTCGATGAAGAAATGGCCGCCGATCTCGGCGCCGGGATGGATGTCGATGCCGGTCCGCATGTGAGCGCATTCGGACATAATCCGCGGAATCAACGGCACCTGGCGGATGTGGAGTTCGTGCGCGATCCGATACGTCGCGATCGCGACGATGCACGGATAACTCATCACGATTTCCTCATAGGACCGGGCCGCAGGATCTCCGTCGTACGCGGCCTGGACATCGCCCTTGAGCAACCCGCGGATTCGCGGCAGTTCTTCGAGAATTTCGCCGGTGACCCTTTCAGCTCGCTCGGTGCAGTCGCAATGCAAACAATTGTCGATCCGACACTGATATTGAAAAGCCCTCTTGACCTGTTCGGACAAGTCGGTATAGATCTGGCTTAGGAGATCCCCCACGATGTACCGCACGTTCGAGCGGGTGACGGCTTTGTTGCCCGTGTGCCCAGGGAAAAGCACCTCGAACAGCAGATCGAGTACCTCGATGATCTTGCCCCGCACCGGCAGGTTCGTCGCATCGATAAAATTGATCCCGAAGTCGCCCTCATAGGTCTGGGCGATTTCGTCCACCAGTCTGTCCAGCGTCTTATCAATCCGCCTTTGTTTCGTCATTCAACCTTGACTCCCAATTCGAGAGGGGCTTTTGAAAGAGCCTCTTGGGTTACACGAATTCCGGTTCGGGCAGATGGGCGAATAGGTCCGTAGAGACATATCGTTCCCCGGTGTCACAGATGAAGGTGACGATCGTTCTGCCTTCATTCTCCGGACGGTGGGACAATTGAACCGCCGCCCAGACGTTCGCGCCGGCGCTAATTCCCGCCAGAATGCCCTCTTCCGCCGCCAACCGACGTGCCATCTCAAGGGCGTCCTCGTAGGCGACCTGCAAAACCTCATCAATCAAGTCGGTTCGCAGGACCTTGGGCACAAAACCGGCCCCGATCCCCTGGATCTTGTGCCGCCCCGGCGGGCCGCCGGAGAGGACTGGCGAATCCTTCGGCTCAACAGCCACCACCTTTAGGTCGGAATTCTTACCTTTGAGCACTTCGCCGCAACCGGTCAACGTACCACCGGTTCCGACGCCCGCCACTAGTATATCAACCTTTCCATCGGTATCGATCCAAATCTCTTTGGCGGTCGTCTCGCGATGCGCCTGGGGATTGGCGGGGTTCGTGAACTGCTGAAGCATGTATGCATGGGAGTTCTCGGCCACCAGCCGCTCAGCCTTCTCCACAGCGCCTTGCATCCCGTCCTCCGCAGGAGTCAGGATGATCCGAGCGCCAAACAACTGGAGGAGTTTTTGCCGTTCCACACTCATGGAGGCCGGCATGGTCAAAATCAGTGGAATGCCCTTGGCGGCGCAAATGAACGCCAATCCGATACCGGTGTTGCCGCTGGTCGGCTCCACGAGAACGGTCTGAGGTCCAATCAGGCCGGCCTTCTGGGCCGCTTCGACCATAAACTTAGCGATACGGTCCTTGACGCTACCGCAAGGGTTCTTCGACTCCAGTTTGACCAGGACCTCAGCCCTGCCCGACCCCAGCTTGTTGATTCGCACCAACGGTGTATACCCCACCGCCGCGGCGATGTCCTCGAATACGGCGCTCATGAATCGCGTTCCAACCTGCCGCCCCGCTAGATATGGTATTCCGTCGTGCTCGGTTTGGATTCCTGAACCAGATCGGACAGCGTGATCGAGCCCAGAACGTCCTGGATCGCAGCCTCGACACGGACCCAGACCCGACGGGCTGCACAATCCGCCGACCGACCACAATAGGAGTCATCTTCCGTGCACTCGGCGGTCGTCACCGGGCCTTCCAGACATCGAAAGACTTCGCTGAGCCGGATCTGATCCGCTGGATGAGCCAGGACATATCCGCCTTTCGAACCACGGACACTTCGAACGAACCCTGCCGAGCGAAGCAGACTCATGAGTTGTTCGAGGTACTTCACCGAGATGTCCTGACGCTCGGCGATGACCTTCAACTGCAAGGGTCGTTTGCCTTCATGCTGGGCCAGTTCAATGATTGCCCGCATCCCGTAACGAGTCCTTGTCGAAAGTTTCATGCTTTTGTATCTCCTACTAATCCCATAAGATTACTAAAAAAACATACCGACCGTCAAGACCCGTTTTTTCGCACCGCAGATTCGTTTCCGGACAGCATTGAACCGCGTTGCACAGTACCTAAAAGGTGCCAATGCCACTAGGTTTTACCGATCCCAAGGCATGGTGGTTCGCAGTCTCCCCAAATTCCTGGCAAATAACTATAGATCTATAGACATCCTGCAGTCGCGTCATCCCCTGGTGCAAAAATCCGGAATGTGCTGTTTACGATCCACGATCGATAAGTTAGGATCCGTCTGGAGACCCGAAGAAAACGCCTGTCGGGTCTGCCCAAGCCTACGGACATACACATATAGAGAGAGATGGATCGGAAATGGTCGATTCGATGCGTTTTGCCAGTTTCAACGTCAACAGCATCCGTGCCCGACTCCCGATCGTTCTGCCCTGGCTGCAGAAACATCAACCCGATGTTCTGGCCATGCAGGAAACCAAGGTCCAGGACGAGAATTTCCCCAAAGACGCATTCGAAGCAATCGGCTACCAGTGCGTCTTCCGAGGCCAGAAGAGTTACAACGGCGTGGCCTTGGCCTCCCGTCACGACATGGAGCACGTGGAGTTCGGCCTGCCCGACGAGCCTCGCGACGAGGCACGGATCATCACCGCGCAGGTCCGAGGCATCACCCTGGTCAATACGTACGTTCCGCAGGGGTACCTCGCAGACACGGACAAGTTCCAGTACAAGCTCGACTGGTTCGCCCGGCTCCTCAACTGGTTTCAGAGCCGCTTCCAACCGACGGACCCGGTCCTGTGGATGGGAGACCTGAACGTCGCGCCGCTGCCCATCGACGTGTATGACCCGCAGGCGATGGAAGAGCATGTTTGCTACCACCCCGCAGTCCGCAAAGCGTTGGCACGGATCATGGACTGGGGGTTCACGGACCTTTTTCGAAAACACTGCGCCGACGCCGGCCAGTATACCTTCTGGGATTACAGGCGAGGCAGCGACTTTGCCAGGAACCGTGGATGGCGCATCGATCACATAATGGCCACCGCCCCCCTGGCGGACCGATGCACCGCCTGCACCATCGACCGCGAACCCCGCGCGGCGGACCGCCCCAGCGATCACACCCCAATCATCGCCGAGTTCAAAAAGTAGTTGGGAATATACCGCTACTTGACCTTGATCGTGTCGGCGCCGCTGAAGTAGCGATCGTCTCGCAGGGCGCCGACGATACGCAGTTCGACGTCGCCGTTGGCCATCACGGCGGCCAGGACCGCCGCAGTGTCGAATCTCGCGATGGCAAAGACCGACCCGTTCATCCAGACCATCGTCGTCTGTGTCGTCGCCGCGACGCTGCCGGGGAAGAGCAGCATGGGCTCGGTCGGATCGAAATCGGTCGCGCGTCTGCCCGACGGCAGTTTGACCATCGCGATCACCGCCTGTCCGGGTTTCTTGCGGTCGATCACGCTCGGCGAAATCGCGGCCACCGTCGGGAGGACCGGCCAGACGCCGGCGGTCACCTCGTCCTCGACCGAGTCGAAAATCCCGTCGTTGACGATCAGCGTGAAGGCGTGCTCGCCGATCGGCAGCGTGAGGGTGAACTGCGACTGTGCGGACACAAGCTGGCCCTCGCGATACCACCGATAGGTCAGCGGCAACCCCTCGGGATCGATCGAACGGCCCCCGTCCAGCGTGACGCTTCCGGAGATTCCGTCGAGGGAGAATCCCGCCACGTTGGGACCGGCGTCCGCGATCGGGGGGTCGTTTTTGAGCTCATAGGCGCCCATGTCCACCGCGACGCCCGAACGTCGAGGCCGACCGCCGAAGTCTCTGGCGTTGGGTCCTAACGATGCAGCCGGGTCGCCGGCGTCGACGCAGGGGGAGTTCCACGCCAGGCGGTAGTCGCCGTCGAACCACACGTCGTCGGCGAGTGTCCGCGGGGTCTCTTTGTCGTCCCACCGTCCGGCGTCCACGAATCGCGGGTCCGCGTCACGATTGCCCTGCCCGATCCAGCCGCCCTTCACGTTGCTGTAGGCGATCTCCACAATCGAGTTGTCGCTGATCCACACGCTGTCGCCCTGGTCCCAGAGGATGCTGTTGCTGATCCGGACATGACTGATCCCCGGCTCATTGGACGATGCGCAGGCCAGGCTCGCGCCGCGGGTCGCAAAATTCCCGGTGAGCGTGCAGTGACTCAGGATGACGGTGGCGAAAGAACAATAGATCGCCCCGCCGCGTCCGGATTCCAGGCCGGTGCACAGGTTGCCGCTGAGGATGCAGTTGGTCAGGATCAGCTCGCCTTCGGTGTGATTGGCGATGCCGCCGCCGTCATAAATGGTCGAGTTGCCGCTGACGAGGCACCGCTCCATCGTGACTCGGCTGCCCCAGTCCTTGTACAGGCCGCCGCCGCGCCAGGAGCTCCAGTTGTCCGCGATGACGCAATCGATGAACACCGGCGCGCCGCTTCCGCGGCAATAGACCCCGCCGCCGTAGTACCCCGCGGCGTTGCCCTCGATCAGACAGTTGCGGATGATCGGGTCGGACCCGTCGATGTAGAGCCCGCCGCCGCAACTGCGCTCGTCGGGACTGCTGGAGCCGAAGGCGTGACCGCCGCGGATGGTGAAGCCGTCCAACACTGCGCTGGAGCCCACGCCGACGGCGGTCACCACGTGACGGCAGTTGTCCGCCCAGCTGGAATGGCCGACCAGACGATCTCGGAAGATCAGCGCGTCGTCGTTGGCCAGGAGATCGCCGCTGAGGACGGTTTCATGCAGAAGGATGTCCCGCTGATGGGGATTGGGTGAACCGTTGCCCGCGAAACCACCTTTGAGGACGACGTCGGTCTTGAGTTTGAACGTCGAAGTCACGTCGGCTGGAAACGGGTCGGACCCGCCGTCAGGACGGTACACGCCGCGAGCGACGCGGATCTCGCAAGGTTGAGAGACAAACGACAAGGCGCTCTGCAGATCCGTGAAGGCATCGGCCCAGCTCGTTCCATTCCGCAAACCCTTGGCTCGCCAATCCACGTAGTAGACCGTCCAGCCGGGGTCCTTCGTGACTTCGAAGGGGATCGAGACGTTGATCCCGCTCTGCTTGCAGACGAAGACCCAGCGTCCCGCCGGAAGGTAGCCGAACGAACCTTCCAGGCCGCAGACCGGACTGAGGGTCGTGCAATCCTCGTCGGCCGGGGGCTGGAACACCAGTCGCGCCTCCCGATTGCTCATGTCGACTTGGAGCACAGGCTTGCCGCCCAGGGCACGCTCCGCAACGCAGGAATTCTCGTATACGCGGGTCGGACCGGAGAAGAAGATCATCCCTCCGTCGTTCGGCTCCGTCGGGTGAATCGACCAATTCGTCGGACTCGACGCTCCGGCGATCCAGACGACCTCGTCGCCACAGACCCTGGCTGCCACGAGGAGAACCAAAGCGAGAAAGCCAAGTATGGCGCGTCCGTCTTTGTTGAGTGCATCCCACCGCATTCACTGTCTCCCTGTCCTTGTTGTCTGAACAGAACCAAATCGGGAACGTCGGATAAGCGACCTATCGTCCGTTTGATTGGGGATCTTAAGAGCGTATAGAAGTACAGTCTCATTTTTCCCCCTCCTGCCTGTTACTTTTTCCCTCTCCTGCGCCTCTAGTGTATGGAGAACCCTCCGGACGACAGGACCGTCCGAGAGTAGACGACCGGTGGAAACCCGGATCGAGAAAAGGTCAGGTGCGACATGAGAGCAATGGCACGACTGTGGCGGTGGTGGCGGGCATTGTGGCAACTGGATTTTTCCCTGACAATGGGGGTCGATTCGCACCAGTGGGACAACAAAAGCGAAATGCGCCGACGCTTGGCCGACCAAGAAGGCTAACCCTGTGGATTTTCATCGCCCTCCCCCGGGACAGATTTTATTTGCCCATCTCATCCAGCCATTCGGTTCTTGAGGCCCACGGCCGTTTATATCCTACGCGGGAAAGGCATATTTCCGCCAGCAACGCGAGAATCTCTCCCTTGCCCATGAGTTATCGGGCACAGTTTTTATTGGACTTCAGGACCACATGGAAAACCGGGCAACCTTGGCTGAGGGAAAATATTCTCTCGTAGCCAAGAGGAAGAAGAACCCCTTGGACCTCGCTGGAGTATCGAGGCGTTTTAGCCGATCAAAAACAGGAACGCCGCGAGAAAGCACATCGGAAGTTCGAATGGGTGCGGCTTGGACAAGATTTGCAAGCTCCTGGAGAGTGTATGCTGACGACGGTATCGCTTGAAGACATCATGCTGGACAGCGCCAAGGAAGTGTTCGCCAGCATGGTTTGCATGGCATTAGAGAAGACGACGGAACCCGCGGTGGCATCCGATGAACCGGCATTCCTGGCAACCATCACCTTTACCGGCGATCTCGAAGGATGTTTCGCGATCACCTGCAATGCAGACGGAGCGAGGTTCGTCACCGCAGGCATGTTGTGCCTGGAGCCCGATGCGCAGCCGAGTGAGGCGGAAACCATCGACGCCCTCGGTGAAATCGCCAACATGATCATGGGCGGCGTCAAGACTCGCGTCCAGCACGAGATCACAAACATCGAGATTTCGATCCCTTCGGTGATCTGCGGCCGCCAGTTGCAGAACCGGCTGGGCGAAGCCTTGTCCCGAATCGTCGTGCCCGCCAGCGTCGCGGACCACCAGCGGGTGGAGCTGTCGCTGATGTACCGCAGCCGCAACGCGTGAGCGACGCTGAGCCGGCGTCAAAAACACTTGCCCGCAGGACGGAGGACCCATCGCAAGGACTCAAGGAATTTGCGTGCCTGCGCCACCTGGAGGCAGTAAAATACTTCCTTTGACATGAATAGAACTGTAACCAGGGAGGTCCGATGTCACGGACAAAAGACACTGCGAAGGGCGGGGACTCGCCGTCGCGGTGGTCGTATTCAACTATTCGCAGGCGCACGCGGGAAATCTTGGCCCTTTCCCAGTCCGACGACGTCGTGGGCAAGGCATGTGACACGTTCATTGTGGTCCTGATCCTGCTGAACATCGTGGCGATGATCGTCGAATCCGTCGAGAGTATCCATTCGCTCCTGCCGCACGGGTTCAAGGCTTTCGAACTGTTCTCGGTCGCGGTCTTCACCGTGGAGTACGTGCTGCGAGTGTGGTCCTGCGTGGAGGACCCCCGGTACGCCCGCCCCATTGCGGGACGGGCGCGTTTTGCGATAAGCCCCTTGGCGATCATCGATGCACTGGCGGTGTTGCCCTTCTATCTGCCGTTTCTGAGCGTGGATCTGCGGGTCCTGCGAATGTTCCGAATGTTCCGTCTCATGCGTCTCATGCGGATCGCCAAACTGGCTCGCTATTCCGAATCGCTCCAGATGCTCCTGCGGGTCGTCAAATCCCGCTGGGAGCAACTTTTGGGCGCGATGTCGATCCTGATGATCCTCCTGATCGTCGCGGCTTCGCTGATGTATTACGCCGAACACGAAACGCAACCCGAGGTATTTTCGAGCATTCCAGCCTCCATGTGGTGGGCGGCAGTGACACTCACTACCGTCGGATATGGGGACGCCTATCCCGTCACTCCCATCGGGAAGATCATGGCTGCGGCCAGTGCGATGTTCGGGATCGGCATGTTCGCCCTGCCCACCGCCATCCTCGGCGCGGCGTTCCTGGAAGATCTGGAGCGTCACAAGAAAGCCTTGCGATGCCCGCACTGCGGAAAGGAGATCGCAAGCTAGATGAGACCAATCGGCAGACTTCCGGACGAACCGTCGGCCCTCCGTTTCGGCGGCTTTCTCAGCGGTCAGGGTATCGACAACCAAGTGGATTCCACCTCGCAGGGGGACTGGGAGGTCTGGATCCTCGACGACGAGAACCTCGAGAAGTCCAAGTCATGGTTCGAGGAATTCCACCGCAATCCTCAAAATCCGCTTTTTTCCTCGGAAAAACACGTCGGTGTCAGACGTCGAATGCAGGAGGAGGTAACCGCAGCACCCAGACGATCCCGCGTGGTGGACGCGAGGACAATGATCTTCTACAGCCCGCCGGTACCCCTGGGGCCCGTGTCCGTCGTTTTGATCGCCATCAGCATCGCCGTAACGCTTCTGGTCGAATTCGGCAAGAACGACAGTCTCCAACAGATCTTGTCCATCAGTCGTTTTGCGCCGATGATCGGACGACATGTACAATGGGAGCGGATCCTGCTGGAGGTCCGACGAGGCGAAATCTGGCGGCTGTTTACGCCGATATTCCTGCACTTCGGTTTTCTCCACATCTTCTTCAATATGCTCTGGCTGCGGGACTTAGGCAGTATGATCGAAGCCCGCAAGAGCTCGTGGTTCCTGCTGCTGTTGACGTTGGTCCTGGCGGCTACGTCGAACGTGGGCCAATATCTCGCCAGGGGACCGAACTTCGGAGGCATGTCCGGCGTCGTCTACGGCCTGCTGGGCTATACGTGGATGCAGAGCAAGTTCAACCCCTCCTCCCAACTGTCGCTGGCGCCGCAGACGGTCACGTTCATGATCATGTGGTTCTTTGTATGCCTGGCGGGCTTGGTGGGTCCCATCGCCAACACCGCCCACGGCGTCGGGCTGGTCGTCGGAGTGGCGTGGGGGTTCCTGGAAACCCGTCTCAGGACGGCGCGGCGCCGAATGTGAAAAGTCGACGGCTACCGAGACACTATGGGCTGGCCGGTTTCGCCGGGGCCGACGGGGGTCGAGTCGAACTCGCGTGGGATATAGGTCGTCACACGCATCCGCTCGCCCACTTTTTTGTAGTGCAACAGGGCGCTTTCTTTGTCCTTGAAATCCCTGTCGGCGAAGAGGAGACTGGTCATGCCGACCAGAATGATGTCGCCATCCTGGAGGACGACCTCGTCTTCGATCCGACGGTTGTTGACATAGACGCCGTTACGGCTCTTCATGTCGAAAGCGAAGTAGCGGTTGGTGGCCTGGTCGAATCGAATCTGCAGGTGCTTGCGAGAGACCATGTTGTCCAGGATCTGGATGGGCAGGGCCTCATCCCGACCGACGACGTTCGTCCGCCGACCCAGGGGGTAGTAACTCCCTTCCTGTTTTCCGTTTACCACAATTAACGAAGCCATGGCTCAGACCTCATTCGACCCAGTTGCACCGACTCAATCCCTTCCGATCATCTTAGGCCGGTGGCCCCCGGTGGTCAAGTCCCACCGACGCACTTCTGCAAACACGAGACTTACTAAGTGAACTTTCGTACTTTCCATAAGGTGTCATGCGACCGTTGAGAGGGCTTCCGGAGGAACCGAACCGCATCGCACCACCAACCGGCGACACCAGACCTTTCGACCCCAGCGGTGGAAAAGGGGATCGTCCAAGTCCGGCTCGATGGTTCCTTGGACAACGAATGTTTCGACCAGCAGGACTGTCAGGAGCTTCCACCAACCGTCATATCTCAACGGGCATCGGGTAAAGCGGTGAAAGGCATCGTGAGCATGCCGACCGTCCAGATCGGCAAAGGACTCGATGCCGGTGTGATCATACGTCGGGCGATGCACAAAACCCAGCCACTGACCAGGGCCAGAAAGATCTGAGCGCCGGGGGCCATGAACGCCGGAAAAAACGGGTGGATCAGAGCGGCCCAAGTCGATACTTTTAGATGTTGTAGTCATCCGAACCTCCTTGTCGGATGTCTGCCCAAACACCCATCGGAAGGTCGGGATGTTTCTCTGGATACCACGTCGGCATTACCTTTTCAAAAGGTGCAAAAGCTCACAGTTCAGGGAGCCTTCTTTTGCTCTTCTATCCGGCCCGGACGGCGAATACCAGAGGTTCTGAGCACAGAGCCGGAGAATTACGATCCGCTTTCCGTCGAGAACAGCTTTCGCAGGAGCGTAACGAGCGTTCTGAATTCGAAGTAGCTCTGGGGCAGGCGGAGGCGGACGGTCTTGGGGTCTGGAATGAGGATTTCGCCGCGGGCGCCGGCAAAGAGCGTTTTGACTTTGCGACCCGGGGCGTTTTTGAAGGAGAAGATCAGATCACCCGTGGGGCCCTTGCTCACGATGGTGATACCCGGCGAGGGGACTTGCACGACGATGCTACGGATGTCCCACTTCGACGCCGCGATCCGCAGGTCCCCGATGTCTAGGAGCAGTCGGACCTCTTCGGGCAGCGGGCCGTAGACGTCGATCAGTTCCGCCTCGATCTGCTTGATGTCGGCGGAGGACCGCGAAACCGCGACCTTGCGGTAGGCATCCATGCGGTGGCGGTCAATCGGGATGTAGTTTTTCGGAATATAAACCGGAACGCCCAGATCGATGGTCGCGGTCGGCAGCGGCTCGACCTTCTCGTGCTTGAGCTCACGGACCGCGTCGGCCAGCATCTCGCAATACATCTGGTAGCCGACCAGTTGGATGTGGCCCGACTGCTCGGGGCCTAGAATGTTGCCCGCCCCGCGAATCTCCAGATCTCGCAACGCGATTCGGAAGCCCGCGCCGAGGTGTGAGTACTCCTCGATGGCTTTGAGCCGCTTGGCGGCGATGGGCGAGATCGGCCGGTTGTTCGGCATCAGCATGTAGGCATAGGCCCGGTGTTTGTACCGCCCGACCCGGCCGCGAAGCTGGTGCAGCTCCGCCAGGCCAAACCGGTCGGCGTCGTTGACGAAGATCGTGTTGGCATTCGGGATGTCCAGACCCGACTCGATGATCGTCGTACAAACCAACACGTCCGTCAAGCCGAGCACAAACTTGACCATCGCGTCCTCCAACTGGCGTTTGCTCATCTGGCCGTGGGCGATGTCCACCCTCGCGTCGGGCACCAGCTTCTGGATCTCCCAGGCCTTCTTCTCGATGGACTGCACGCGGTTGTGGAGGAAGAACACCTGCCCCTGGCGGTTGAGTTCGCGGTAGATCGCCTTGCGGATGAGATCCTGGTTGTACGTCGTGACGCTGGTGACGATGCTCCGGCGGTCCAGCGGCGCGGTCGTCAGCGAGCTGATGTCCCGCAGGCCCAACAGCGCCATGTGTAGCGTGCGAGGGATGGGTGTGGCGGTCATTGTCAGAATGTCCACGTTGACCCGCATGCGTTTGAGACGCTCCTTGTGCTCCACGCCGAACCGTTGCTCCTCGTCAATGATCAACAGACCCAGATCCTTGAAGAGAACGTCGCCACTGAGGAGGCGGTGCGTGCCGATTAGGATGTCCACCTCGCCGCGTTTTGCCCTGGTCAGAATGTCCTTCGCTTGGCGGGCCGTCTTGAAACGGTTGAGAACTTCGATGGTAACCGGAAAATCGGCGAACCGCTCACCGAACGTGCGCCCATGCTGGACCGAAAGCACCGTCGTCGGCACGAGCACCGCGACCTGCTTTCCGTTCTCGACCGCCTTGAAGGCGGCCCGCATGGCCAACTCGGTCTTGCCGTAACCGACGTCGCCGCAGAGGAGCCGGTCCATGGCGATAGGTTCCTGCATATCGGTCTTGATTTCTCGGATCGCACTGATCTGATCGGCCGTCTCCTGATACGGGAACGACTCCTCGAACTCCCTTTGCCATGGAGAGTCCTCGCCGTAAGCGATGCCGCCGATCGCCTGGCGTTTGGCCTGGACCTCCAGCAGCTCGGCAGCCAGATCCCGGATGGACTCCGCGACTTTCTCCTTCTGTTTCTGCCATTTCTTCGTGCCCACTTTGCTCAGTGTAGGCCGCTTGGGACTGGTCCCGATGTACTTCTGGACCAGGGCGATGTTCTGGACCGAGACGTGAATTTTGACGTTGTCGGCGTACTCGATGGAGAGATACTCCGCCCGGCCGCCCTTCTGCTCGATGGTTTCGCTGCCCAGGAACTTGCCGATGCCGTGAGAAGCGTGGACGACATATTCGCCCGGCTGCAAGTCGGCCAGGGAGTCCACCGGCGCGGTCGCCCGAGTCGGCCGCTCCCGCCGACGTAGGGCATACTGACCAAACAACTCGTGGTGACTGACAACGATCGTATTGAGCGACTCGACAACGAAGCCTTGGTGGATGTAGCCCAGCAGAAGCTGGAAGCTACGAGGAATGTCGCCCGTGATCTCTCTGACGATCTCGCCGACGCGAGAGATCTCCGCGGGGCTCTCGCAATACAACAAAACCGTACTGTCTTGTTTCGCCCGCTGAACAAGTTCTTCCAGGGCGGATTTGTGGCCAGCCCAGAGCGATGCTGCCTTTCGCTCGAACTGCTGGACACTCTTGACGTCAACGATCAGTGGTCCCCAGTCCGGATCGCCAGAATCGTTCACGACCGTCTGTCCCGTCGCGAATCGGCAGATGTGCAGTTGCGTGAATCGAGCGGCGGAATTGTAGATCTGGTGCCATGGATACAACCGGTCTGCCTGTTCGACGCGGGCGAGAAACACCTTTGCCACTTCCTCCATGTCGGAAGGTTCCTCGAAAACGATGATAGTGCTCGTGGGCAGAATATTCGTGAAGAGCTCCCGCTGCGCGATCACCGCCCCGCTGGCGGCGCCGACGACATGGATACCTGAGATTTCTTGTGTGGAGCGCTGAGTATCGAGGTTGATCTGGCGGATGCTCTCAACGGTGTCGCCGAAAAACTCGATCCGAACCGCCTGCGATTGGGGACCCATCCCTGCATCTTCCTGGGCCACCAGCGGCGCGTAGATGTCGATGATGCCGCCGCGACGAGCGAACTGGCCCGGCAGATCCACCGCATCGACCCGCTCGAAATTGTTCTGCACGAGCCACTCGATCACACGCTCGGGATCCACAACGTCGTTGCGGTTGACGCGAAGTGCGCTTTCCCGCAACGCCGAAGGCCTCGGGACGGGCTGGCACAAGGCCTGCACAGGCGCCGCGATCACAAGGTTCTGGAACCTTCCATTGGAATCCGCCAGCATCGACACAATCCGCAGCCGCTCGGCGCGGGTCTCGTCGGTCGCGTCGGCCAGGTCCTCTTCACCCTCCCAAGCTGGCAACAATTCGACTCGTTCGGCCCCGAAAGTCTTAAGATCGTCATAGGCTCGGTCGGCGTCGTCGATGTGGGCGCACAGGTGCAGGACCGGTCTCCGAAGCGTTTTGGAGATGTGCGTGGTCAGCAGACGCGCGAACGACCCCCACGTCCCCTCGACTCTCACCGACCCCTTCGTCTGGCTCAGTCGGGCGACAATTTCCGAGACCACCTTGTCGCGCACCAGATCCATAAACGGTTCTGCAGGGAGCACTATACCCGCAGAAGGTTTTCCCAGCGAGCGAGAACCGTCCGGAACGGCTCCCGAATATCGTCGCCCACCCGGGATAGTCCGCGCAAACCAAAGGCCTACGCAGGCACAGTTGTCTGCATAGGCCCTCGGCAGGCCGGTCGCAAATACCTAAAGGCCTTGCTCTTGCAGTCGAGCCAGAACACCTTTGGCGGCTTTGACAACATTATCAGCCGTCAGGCCAAAGCCCTCGAAACACTGCTTGTACGGAGCGGATGCCCCGAATCCCGTCAGACCCACGAAGACGCCGTGCTCGCCCAACCAGCGGTGCCAGCCAAAATCGGTGGCCGCCTCAATGCCGACGCGAGCCTTGACCTGCGGCGGGAGAACGGAGTTGCGGTACTTTTCGTCTTGTTTCTCGAACAACGTCCAACAAGGCATGCTCACCACCTGGGAGGCGATGCCCTCGGCGTCGAGCTTGGTGGCGGCCTCCATAGCGATCTGCACCTCGGAACCACTGGCCATGAGAATCACTTGGGGATCGCCCCGGCTGGTCAGGACGTACGCACCTCGGCTGAGGTTCGACGCCGAGGCATAGCGGTTCTGATCGATCACCGGCATCCCCTGGCGACTGAGTAATAACCCCACCGGCTTGTCGGGGTGTTCCAGAATGTACTTCCACGCATGGGCTGTTTCGTTGGCGTCGGCCGGCCGGATTACCAACAGGTCGGGGATTGCCCTCAGGGCTGCGAAGTGCTCGACAGGCTGATGGGTGGGACCGTCTTCGCCCAAACCGATGCTGTCGTGCGTCCAGACGAAAATCGACGGATAACGTGAGAGAGCCGCCACGCGGACCGCGCCTCGCATGTAGTCGGAGAAGACCAAAAAGGTCCCGCCATAGGCCCGCAACAGACGGGAGACGCTGATGCCGTTCAGGATCGCACCCATGGCGTGCTCGCGGACGCCATAGCGGATATAACGGCCTTGGCGACAGTTCTTTTGGAAGTCCACCGCGCCGGCGAATCGCGTGTTGTTGGAAGGAGTTAGATCCGCCGAGCCGCCCAGGATCATCGGCATCTTGGGCATGATGGCGTCGAGGACCTTGCCGGACGCCTCGCGAGTAGCGATCGGCTTGCCCGGTTCGAATTTAGGTAACAGCGTATCCAATTTTACGGGCAATCTGCCCTCGGCGGCGTCGCGGAACTCTTTGGCCAGATCCGGGTACTTTTCGCTGTACTGTTCAAATAGAGCGTTCCACTGCCTTTCGGCTTCGGCCCCTCGCTCAACAGCCTGTCGCATATGCTCGGCGACTTTCTCGGGCACATGGAACTGCAGGTTCGGATCCCACCCGAATTTTTCTTTCATTGCTCGGATCTCGGCCTCGCCCAAGGGGGCGCCATGGGCCTTGGCGGTGTCTTGCATCGTCGGAGCGCCGTAGGCGATATGCGTGCGCAACTGGATTATCGAGGGCCGCTCGACTTCGCTCTTGGCGTTGATCAGGGCCCGCTCGAACTTCTTCATGTTGTTGCCGTCACCGTCGACCTTCTGCACATACCAGTTGTAGGCCTGGAAACGTTTGGCCCGGTCCTCCGTGAACGACAAGTCGGTCGCGCCGTCGATGCTGATGCGGTTGTCGTCGTACACCACCACAAGGTTGTCAAGACCGAGATGTCCCGCCAACGAGCAAGCTTCGGAGGCAACCCCTTCCTGGAGATCGCCGTCGCCACAAAAGACGTAAATCTTGTAGTCGATGATGGGGAATCCCTCGCGGTTAAAATAGCTGGCCAAGTACTTCTGCGCGATGGCCATGCCGACCGCGTTTGAGATGCCTTGACCGAGAGGCCCGGTGGTTGCCTCAATACCCAACTGGGGATGGTACTCGGGATGTCCCGGCGTCTTGCTGTTCCACTGGCGGAACTGCTTGAGATCGTCGAGACTGATGTCGTAGCCGGTCAGATGGAGCAACGAGTACAGCAACATGCTGCCGTGCCCGCCGGACAGGACAAACCGGTCACGGTTGTGCCACTGCGGATTAGCGGGATTATGGCGTAGGTGCCGATCCCAGAGGACGTATGCGGCCGGGGCCATGCCCATCGGCATCCCTGGGTGGCCGCTCTTGGCCTTCTCAACCCCGTCCACCGCCAGAAAACGAATCGTATCGACGCACAATTGATCAAGTTTGTTCAAACCCGGATTGGCCATTCTTAATTCCCATTACAAGAGGCACGAATCTTTTGGTATTTTGCACAAAACGAACGCGTCAGCATACCAGCAACAGCCCCCCGCTGACAAGCCCTTTCGCCCCGCCTCCCTAAGCGGTATACTGAGGCACCGAAGACATCGCGACCCCAATTTGGAAAGGAGCCGACCATGCGGGGATTGAAAACCACGGGAAGCCACACCATCAAACTCGTTCTTCTGTTTCTTGTCTTTGTCCCAACAGCGTGGACGCATAGCTGCCAAGCGGACTCTCTTCGCACGAGCGATGCTGACATCCAGGCCTGGCGGGATCTGAAATTTGGGCTCTTTGTCCATTGGGGACCGGTCAGTCTCAAGGGGACGGAGATCGGCTGGTCGCGCGGGGCCCAGGTACCCATCGAAGAGTATGACCAACTTTACAAGCAGTTCAATCCCACACAGTTCGATGCCGAGGTCTGGGTCAAAACCGCCAAAGAAGCAGGAATGAAGTATCTCGTCATCACTTCCAAACACCACGACGGTTTCTGCCTTTGGCCTTCAAGATACACCGACTACCACATAGGCAACACACCCTTCGGACGCGATATTCTCCGGGAGTTGTCCGACGCCTGTCGCAAACACGGCGTGCAGTTCTGTACGTATCATTCGATTTGTGACTGGTGGCATCCCGACTACCCGCTGGGCAGCCCGGGCGGACGCACCGAGAAACCGAACCCGAATATGCCGCGGTATGTCGAGTATCTCAAGAACCAGACACGGGAGATCATCGAAAACTATGGTCCTCTGGGCATCATGTGGTTCGACGGGGAATGGGAAAAACCCTGGACAATCGAATACGGTAACGATCTCTATCGCTACCTCAAGGGCATCCAACCCAACCTCATCATCAACAACCGCGTCAGCAAGGGCCGAGCCGGCATGGCCGGCACAACGACCCAGTCACATTTGAACGCAGGCGATTATGACACGCCTGAGCAACAGATCGGCAGCTTCCAGAAGGACCGGCCCTGGGAGACCTGTATGACCATCTGCCAACAGTGGGCCTGGAAACCGAACGACCGAATGAAGTCGCTCAAGGAGTGCATCCAGACGCTCGTGCGGGTCGTCGGTGGCGACGGCAACCTGCTGTTCAACGTGGGTCCCATGCCGGATGGACAGATCGAGCCCAGACAGGTCGAGCGACTCCGCGAAATGGGCCAGTGGCTGGCAAACTACGGCCAGAGCATTTACGGCACCCGCGGCGGCCCCTACAAGACCACAGCTCGCCTGGCCAGCACCTACAATGGCAACACCGTCTACGTCCACATTCTCGAATGGACCGGCGACACAATCACCCTGCCGGCCCTGCCCAAAAAGGTAATGGACGCCTCCCTCCTGACGGGCGGCAGCGTCAGCGTTCGACAAACCCAGGACGCTATTGAGATCACGGTGCCGCGACAAAGTCGTCAGGAGATCGACACGGTCGTGAAGTTGACCCTCGACGGTCCAGCCGGCGAGATCGAGCCAATCGCGATGCTCACACCCTCTCTGACCACCGGAACGAAAGCGACGGCATCGAATGTCTTTCAAAACAGCCCCGAGCACAGTGCTGCCAAAGCCGTAGACGGCGACCCAGACACCCGCTGGGCGACGGACTATGGCGTCAAACAGGCCTGGCTGGAAGTGGACCTCGGTAGGCTCGCAACGTTCAACCGGGTTGCGATCCATGAGGCCTATGACCGCGTTCGACGGTTTGAACTCCAGTATAAGGACCGTGACGGCTGGAAAACATTCTTCTGGGGCACGCGGATCGGCGAGGAGTACTTGCAAACCTTCGAGCCGGTGACCGCCCAGGTCATCCGCTTGAACATCCTTGAAGCTGATGAAGGTCCGACGATCTTTGAGTTTCAGTTGCTGGCGGCGAAGTAGGAGCCACGCAGAATTCCTTCATCGACTCGGCAACTGTCGAATGCCCAGTGCTCGTTCGATTTGCTGTCGGTGGCTCGGCCATAACTGGGCCGCTTCATTCGTGCGCGCGTATACAAGCCCCCAACGGCACAGACCCCAGAGGTCGTATTGTTCTTTCAGCCAGGGGTCGACATCGGGAGGTTCCACCTCCTTAAAAAGAACGAGAAACACGCCCTTATCCCCCCCTTTGCCCTGATGCCATGCGATCAAATTGAAAAACCTCCCTCCCACCCCCGGGGCGTCCGGTTCCCCATGCGGCGTCGACAACATCCGCTCGAACCGCCATCCGGTAGGCATCACACCCAAGAGTCTCTCGCTCACGCGTTCCGCATCCGACAGGAGCCCTGGTTTGACCTCCATTTCACAGATGTTCGACGATTCGCTGTCTGGCGGCCAGCCGCGAAACTGGAATCGATATCGCCCAGGACGGACGATGCGATACTGTGTTGCGACATCGTAGCTCTCGGCTAAAACGATGGTTTCTCCCGGCAAAGCCACATCCATCGCAACCCCGATCTGGTACGACGTGTCGACATATGGCACAGGTTCTCCGTTCGGATCGATCACAAGCATCGGATCGTTGACCATAATCCCGCTCGACCATCGGTACGGAATCGGATCGTCGCTGACATTTCTCATCTCGACCCTGAAACGCATGGGCGCACCGATCGCGAATTCATAATCGATCGGATGAAGGAGGAACTCGACCGCCCGGGCGAATTCCCCCGCATTCATTTTAATCGGACGCTCCATAAACTCCCGCTTGAGCGCCTCCTTGCGAACAAAAATATCGAGAGCGACAGGTACGAAATCGACGAACCACTTCTGTTCGACCTTCACCAGCGTCCAAGGCCAATCTACCGACCATTGCCCGCCTGGAAGCGGAATTCGGACTCGCATGGATATCTCGGTCACACTTTCGTCTCGGCGGCCGAATCCTCCGGGTCTGAATTCGCGTAGAGCGACGATCTGCTCGACCGGTACAAAGCGCTTGAAAGAGGCCGCTGCCGACTCCGGGGTGATCCCATCCGCCTTGACCCGCGGAGAGCAGAATGACAGAGCCTTCTGCCAGTCGGATTGTCTCAGCGCCTCCTGAAAACTGCGAGCGACGTTCAGAGGGTTGCCCTCGATGCCAGCCAGATGCTCGAAAGGTCTTCCAGAACCGATCCATTTGGATCGTTCCTGCATTTCGTATACCACGCGAACGGCTCTCTCGTTCGGATCGAAGGTCGCCGACAGGACGCCCATTTCGCCTCTACCCCTGTCGGAATAGGCGCGTTCGTCACAGCACCAGAGGCATGTCCAGCCGCAAGTCCAACTCGGATAACCCAATAGGGTAATCATCTGCCCGCGGTTCACCGGGACTCTGGGCGGCAGATACATGCGGATGGCGGATTCGGACTTGGAGTCGTCAATCCGAGAGCCAAGGTCCGATTCAGCAATTCGCCTGCCAAGCTCGCTACGCCGGCTCGGCTGATCCTTGAACTGTTTGCAGAGTGAAACAAGATCTTCCCCCAGATCCGGCAGGTTATCGCCAACCAAAACTTTGCCCCGACGAAAGCGAAGAATCGCGGTCCGCACGTAAACATGATCGGCCACCTCATGGAGCCGCTGGAGGGTCTCCTGATCGACGGGATTGATTTCAAAGGTATCTTCTCGAAAGAGCCACGAGAACCCATAAGGAGCATCCTGGCGGACGAACATCCCGTAGCAAACCCCGACTTTCAACATGTCGCCGTCTTCGGCGCCGCCCAGAATCTCCAGGGCTCTGCCCGTCTCTTCTTTCGCCAAGTCACCGGCAACAAAGGTACGCAAAACCCTTGCAAGAATGCGGCACCTGCCCTCATCGGCGTGGACTGCCTCGATCCGCGTGAGCAGGAATGAACAACCGCTCTCCAAAGCTCGCGCGATCGCCGATTCGGACGGAACCACCTCGCGGGGTGGCGAGAATAAAGAACCGACGAGTAAAAAAACCAATGCAAAACAGCGGATTCTCATCGGCATATCTCCTTGACTAACTCCTCTTACCCTATGGATTGTACCACGACAGAAAGAACTCCCCAACACCCAGAGAAACCGATCTGTAGTTTCACACTGCTGCCTGCTCGGACTGCCCAATTGCCCGTTGCTCCCCTGGCCCACGTTGCTATACTATGGCTGCCACTTGGTGCAAATCATAATCGATTGTCGGGCCCAAAAGTGCAGGCAACAATAGAATCAGGAAGAACTTATGACAGAAAGATATGACGTCGTCGTGATCGGGGCGGGACCCGGGGGATTTCGGGCGGCTCGCCGTTGTGCGCAGCGAGGAGCTTCGACTGCATTGGTCGAGAAAGAATTCCCCGGCGGCACCTGCCTGAACTGGGGTTGCATCCCCTCCAAAACTCTGTTGGCCTCGGCCCATCTACTGCACCGCGCCCGCCATGCAGGCGACATGGGCATCGACATCCCCTCTGCGACGCCGAACTGGGCCAAGATCCAGCAGCGGCGCGAAGCCATCATCACAGGCACCCGCAAAGGGATGGTCGGCACGCTCAAGAACCACGGCGTAACCTACATCGAAGGTCGAGCCGTCGTCACCGCCCCCGGCCGCGTCAACGTACAATCAAACGGACAGAACCGCGACCTCGAAGCCGGCAAGATCATCCTGGCCATGGGTTCCGATACGATCCAGATTCCGACAATCCCCTTCGACGGCCAAGTCGTCATCAGCAGCAAAGAAGCTCTCTCTTTGGCGGAGATTCCCCAGTCCATGGTTATCGTCGGCGGAGGCGTCATCGGCTGCGAGATGGCCTGTGCTTACGCTGTGTTCGGCACAAAAATCACCATCGTCGAGGCACTCGATAGGTTGCTGCCGATGGAAGACACCTGGGTGAGCCGACTGGTCGAACGAGAGTTCAAGGGCTTGGGCATCGAGGTCATGACCGCCCGCAAAGTAATGGGTGTCGAGAAGAGCGTTTCTCCTGCCAAGGTGAGCCTCGACGGCGGCCAGACAATCGAGGCACAGAAGGTACTCATCGCTGTGGGGCGACGGGCACGCGTCGACAAAGACGTCGTGGGAGCTCTTGGTCTGGAGATGAACGGCCCGGCGATCAAGGTCAACAAAAAGCTCGAGACCAGCGTCCCGGGCGTTTATGCGCTGGGCGACATCGTCGGCACGACCTACCTGGCTCACGGCGCAACCGCGGAAGCGGAAATCGCGGCGGCCAACGCCACCGGTGGCAACGAAGAAATGCTCGACTATTCATTGGTTCCTCGCGTGGTCTTCACATTCCCTGAGGTGGCTTCGGTGGGCAAGTCCGAGGAAAAGTGTCAAGCCGCAGGCATGGACATTACGGTCGGCAAAGGCTTTTACCGTGCCAATGGCCGCTGCCACGCGGAAAACCTCACCAACGGCCAGTTCCACGCGATCCGCGACAACGCGATGAATGAGATCGTGGGCATCAGCATGGTCGGTGACATGGCGACCGAGTTCGTCGCATTCGCCCGCACGCTGCTGGGCACATGCGAACCCATCCGCCAGATCACATTCCCGCACCCGACGATCTCCGAAACCATGGAAGACGCCCTCCACGAAGCCCTGGGCGAATTGCTGTTCGAACAATGACAGGAAAGATCCAGCCGCAGAGGACGCGAAGGATCACACAGGGGAGAGCGGAAATCGACGATTCATCCCTCTGTATCCGCAGCGTCCTCTGTCGGGACATTCATACGATCCATCGCGATTTCTCCTCGGAGTCGCTCCTCGACCACACCTGAAGTCAGTGTTATTCTCATTGCCGATGCGAGCCATGGCGTAAAGGGCACTAGCCCCCAACAGGTCCCCGGCGGCGGAGAATCTCCACGCCGACGGAACGAGCAAATCGCAGGACGCCGCGCTTTTCGACTGTCACCTTGACGCATTCGATCCGCTGGTCCTTGAGGCATTCGTCGGCGATCTGCTGGGCCAAGGCTTCGATCAGCCGGTATTGCGTATTCTCGGTCGCCTGGAGGATCCGCCTCTTGAGGACGCTGTAGTCGATGCTGTCGGCCAAGGCGTCGGTTCTCCCCGCTTTGCGGAGGTCCGCCCACAACTCGACCTGCACCACGACCTCCTGCTTCTCCCGGCGTTCCGCATCCTCCACGCCGAGGATGCAGCGAACCAACAGATCGCGGATGAAGATCCGGTCGGATGATGCAGTCGTCGCCGCGTCAGTCATACATGTGTCCTTTCATGTGGTAACCGCCGTCGATGTAGAGGATCTGTCCCGTGAGGAACCGGCTGCGGACCAGAAACAACATGGCCTCGACGATATCCTGCGGCGCGCCGTAACGATTCAACGGATTGGCGTGCGCCAGCCGCTGCAGGTAGCTCTCGTCCTCCCCTGCCGGCGGAAGGATCAGCCCCGGCGCGATCGCGTTGACGGCGATCCTGGGCGCCAGCTCCAAGGCCATCATTCGCGTCAGCGTCAGGAGAACGCGTTTACTGATGTGATACGATGCATGTTCCTTGTCGTACACCGTCACGCGGGTATCGAGGAGGTTGACGATGTGCCCTGTCCTGCCTTGGCCGGCCATTTCTCTGGCCAACATAAGCGGGGCGATTGCGTGAACGCGAAGATTCAACAGAATTGATTCTTCCGTCGCCTCCCAGAGCGTATCCCGCTCGTAGAACGAAGCGTTGTTGATAAGAATGTCGATCGGACCACCCAAGGCGACCGCCTCGCAGAAGAGCCGCGTTACCTGCTCCTTGTCGGCCAGATCGCCCTGCAGAGGCCATGCAGCCCCCCCCTTGCGGCGGATCTGGTCGCACAAAACAGCGGCCTCCCCCCCTGAACGATTGTGATGGACCACCACCCCAACCCCTTGTGCGGCCAAAGCCAGAACCATGGCTTTGCCGAGCCGCCTGGCGGCGCCGGTGACCAGCGCGGTCTTTCCCGCCAGCGAAGTGTCCGAGTCGTTCATGGATTAATCCAATGCCATTCGAGACCGGCCAGCCAGTTCGCTGCAAACACCGCAAGATCCTGCGGGTTCACCCCGCCGGACTTGTCGAGGTCCGCGCCATCGCAGAACCAGTTTCCCTGGCCGCAGGCATTATTTCGCCACTGAGCGGCAAACCAAGCGAAATCGGTGAAGTCGACGCCGTCGGGACACCGCAGATCCCCAGGGGGAATCTGCCATTGAAAAATCGGATAGGTAAGTCCTTCGCACAAACTCCAGACTACGTAGAAATCCCAACTCATCGAGAAATAGATATCGGCTTTTTTCATTTCGGCGGTCGTCTTGCCCGTGCCGCCGGCACTGGTCGTCTGGCCACTGGTCTGGGTGTCCCAGAAGGACCCGACCACCTCGCCGTTGACCCTTCGGGTCCCGACGAGCCCCCCGACAAATTCCTTCCCGGAGATCTTCCCGACACTGTAGCAAGAATAGATCCGGCCTGCGTTCAGCGCTCCGATGAGCCCCCCGACGTAGATTCTCCCGACAACAGACCCACGGGCATAACAAGAATCCATAATGCTCATCAGATTGGACACACTTCCGACCAACCCGCCGACGGAATCATCGCCGGTCACGACGGCTGTCGAATAAGAACGTTCCACCGTACCCGAACCGATCCGCCCGATCAACCCCCCGACGGACCAGACGCCCGCGACACGGCCTGTCGACCAACACGCACGGACCCTGCCGTCAACCAGTCCGATGAGAGCCCCCACTTCACCGTTGCCCGACACACGCGCGTCCGTCACAGAGCAGTTGTACACCCCGCCGCCGCCCAAATATCCCACGAGAGCCCCGGCCCCCATAGCGTCGGCGACAATGCCGGGCGCGACCAGGTGGAGATCGCGGATCTCCCCCGTCACATAGCGGAACAAACCGACATATGGAGATTGCATGTCTTTGTACTGAAATCCGCGGACGGTCTTGCCGGTGCCATCGAAACTGCCGGTAAAAGGCTGGTTGGCGTTGTTGCCCAACGATACCCAACGGCCGATCGGTTGAAGGGTCGTCGGGTCGTGTTCCGACAGATCGATATCGCTGACCAGCTTGAAATGCGAGCCCCAGTCGCCCGGCGTTTGGCCGATCAGAATGAATTGATTCGCGTCCTGAATGAGGAAGGGATCCTTTTCGGTGCCGCTACCCCCGCCGTAGGTCGCCGCCGCTGCGATCGACGGAAGACAAGCCGGCAAAATGAACAAGCTGCTGAACAGGCACAAACACAACAAACGACTCAAAACCGCGATGCGATTCATCGGTTCCTCCTTCAAGAGAGCCGACCCAATCCCTGCCCGAAACACACCCTCTATCATAGCAAATTCGTCAGTCCCTTGTCGAGTTTGTTATAATGGTAAAATGATTGATCAGACATTGGTACCCCAGGAAGGCATCTTTGCTGTCTATAAGGACGAGGGAATGACCTCGCACGACGTGATCGACGTGGTCCGCAGCGTCACGCGGCAAAAACGTGTGGGCCACGCCGGCACGCTGGATCCTTGCGCCAAAGGCGTCCTGGTCGTCGCAGTGGGCCGGGCTGCGACCAAGACGCTGGGCGAGATCACCGGGTCGGAGAAGGAATACATCACCCGCGTCAAGCTGGGGTGGCGAAGCACAACCGACGACCGTGAAGGCGACAAAGAGGAGGTCCCGTCCTCGCGGATTCCCACTGAGGAACAAGTCCGAGCGGCCCTTGCGGGTTTCGAAGGCGTCATCCACCAGCGTCCGCCCATCTACTCCGCCCTCAAGGTCGGCGGGCGGGCCGCCTACAAACTGGCCCGGGCCCATAAGCAGATCGAATTGTCCGAGCGGCAGGTCGAAGCCAAGGTGGTCGAACTGATCCGCTATGAGTGGCCCTGGGTGGACGTCAGACTGGTCACTGGGTCGGGTTTCTATGTGCGGTCGTTCGCTCGGGACTTGGGCGAAGCATTGGGCACAGGCGGATACGTGGATCAACTGGAGCGCACCCGCGTGGGCGCGTTCACCAAGGAACAGGCCGTCAGAATATCGAACCTCCAGAGCCGGTCTCCCCACGGAGGACCTGAGGGCCCTAATCCTGACGCGGTTCCGTAACCACGAAGCGGATGTTGTCCGTGGTGTTTGGATCGATCAGGAAATTGCCTTCCAAGGGGCCGGAAATGATCCGACCGCCGATCTTCACGTTCTCGAACAGCACATTGCTGACGCGGTGGTCTGCATCCCAGCCCTTGATGACGCTCGGACGCCGCATGGGCCCTGTTGATGAGATGTTACGGAACACCAGATTGGAGATCCGCCCCATTCCTTGGCTGGAATCGGCAAACTCGTTCTGGTCGATCGTAATGTAAAACAGTCTCCAGTCGGCGTTTTCGATCCGGATGTCCTCGAAGAGATAATCACTCATGTGGGCGCGTCCCCCATGAATGGCGTCAAATACCGCCTCGTTCTTGTTGTCCCACTGGTGCTCTACACGGATCACGTCGATGTTGGAGACGTGGAAACCGCTGTTGTCGCTGGGCATGTTCCAACTGATCTGAAAAGGCGCCCCATTTTCCATCTGCCAGATGACGCAGTCTTTCACCGTCATCTCGGATACGTACAGCTTGACCGCGTCGTCGTTGACCTTGAAGAAGCAATCCTCCACCAATCCGCGATATCCTGTGGAGACGCCGTCCGTACTGAAGTACCATCCGATCATCTTCACATTTCGGACGGTGTGATTGCTGCCGTCCAGCCAGACGTTGTAATGCGGCGAATTGACCAGCGTGATCCCTTCGATCATGACGTCTTCGACATCCCGGAATCGGATAAGGTGCTCGCTCCCCGGTTTGAAGTTCTCCCCGGAAAGTATACCCCGGCCGGTAATCCTGACGTTTCGCGCGTTGCGGCTGTGGAGCCGGCCCTTCACATAGGCCCCGCCCGCCAGATAGACCGTCGTGTCGGACGGCATGTCCAGGGCCTCGCCTACATCGTGGACACCCGGTCCAAAGTACATCACGCCACGATCGCCGGGATGCGGGTTGCTGCCTTCGAGAGGATTGGCGAACACCAGCATCGGATGCGTGGTGTCGTCATCGAATTCCACTGAGACTTTTCGGGGCCGATCCATATCGAATACAACACTGTTGCCGTCGATTCGTGGCAGGATGCGGTAACTGCTGGGAAGGACCCGGCATGTGGAGAACCCTCCCTTGAGTTTGGTTACTCTTACCGTCGCCGGACCGGAACATGAGAAGGTTGTCCACGAGGTGGTCTTGCTTCGATTGCTGCGCCACTGTGCGTTCGTGGCGTACACGAAAGAGCCTTGGACCTGATCGCCCTGTACGACCTCGACAGCGTATTGGTCGGAGGGCTGAATCCCCTCAG
>JAGPGT010000208.1 GCA_018055905.1 Phycisphaerae bacterium | reverse complement strand
CCCAGTTGATGTTGTCGCCCACGGTCAGGGGGTTGCCGGGCCATCCCGCGGTGGGAAGCCTCGTGAGGTTGTTCAGCAGGGAGATCCCGAAATTGGTGCCGCTGTCGCTGAGGTAGGAGAAATTCACACCCAGGCGCCGCAGGAGGCTTCGGGACATCTCGGCGACGCGGACCTCGAGCATGACCTGGTGAACGCCGCCCACATCGACGAGGTTCAGCAGCTTCGGTTTGCCCGATTGCTTGTCCAGGGGGGCATAGGCCTCGGCCAGGCGGACGATCTGGGTCAGGTTGCCCGCGCTGGAAACGGTGCCCGACAGGGTGATGCTGTCGTGCGTGCCCAGGACCTTAATGTCCTTCTCGTTGGGGAAGACCTGGTGGATCTTCTCCTTGAGGGCGGCCACGTCGGGAAGGACCTCCACGTCGAAGACGGCGGAGACGCGATTCGCATCGCTCCAGAGGGTGATCGTCGTGAGACCCGAGGATTTTGCCGTCACGTAGATCTGTCGGGCCGAGAGAACCACCGTGTCGGCGATCTCGGGCGCAGCGACGGAGACGCGCCGGATGGGGTCTGCGGAATCGACGACGGTGGATTTCCCCACGGAGAGACTGATTTTCTTGGTCGGCAGGTTGTTCACGGTCACCGCGGACGGTCCGGCAGCATCGCAGAGCTGAGGCGCGATGAAGGCGAACAGAAGGAGAAGGCCGAGAACAGCCCCTGCCGTCGTGTGCATCTTGGGTCGAATTTTCATGGCTCCCTATTCCCCCCTATTTGAAGTTGGTTTCCGTGACCTTGCTGCCCCTGATCGTCTCTACGGTGTAGGAGGGCGCCGGTGCAGATTTACGAGCAGTCGATTGCTTCGAGGGTTTTTCCGACGCGGCGGTCTTGGAGAGCAGCGAAGGAATCGTGATCCCCTTGGTCTCGACCGAGGTGGTGTCGGCGAAGTTCCGCAGGGCTAGCTGCAGCTTCCCCTCCGTGGCGGCCAGGGCCAGCTTCTCGCCCTCCTCGGGCGTCACTTCCAGGGTGATGACGTCGACCTGGGAGGGCTTTTCCTGCCTGCCCGATTTCTCCAGCTCCGTCCCCGTCGCCAGGACCAGGATGTTCTCGAGGACGATCTTCGTCTCCGGGTGGTTGGCCCGATCGGCCTTGGAGATGGTGACCAGGACGTCCACGCGGTTGCCGGGATGGATGAAGCCCGAGACCCCGACGACCTTGTCGACCTTGACGGCCATGGCGCGCTTCTTCGGCGTCACCAGCGCCGCAACGCCTCCGGCGGCCACGGTGGTCGGCGCGAGCTTCGTCTCGAATATCGGCTCGCCTGTCTTCACCGGCTGCACGATGGTCCGGCCGACGACCTGCGCCGGGTCCGCAAAGTAGCCGGGCGCCAGGCTTTCCTTCAGGAAGGGCGTGGTCTTCACCATCCCTGCCGTGATCGACGTGCCCCAGGGAATGTCCACGGCCGCCACGACGACCGCCTGCGTCTCCCGGGCCTGCGCCTGGGAACCGATCGACTGCTTGAGCCACCCGTAGGTCAGGACGGTGACGACAAGCGCGATGGCGACGGCGCAGCCGAACAGCAGCAGCGGCTTCTGCTTGTCCGCCAGCTTGTTCCAGTACTGCTTCATGGTGTTGATGCCTCCTTTATTTGCGCAGCGGGTGCCGCTGCATTGTTACGCATCAGCAGACATTTACCCGTTATATAGCGACCTCAGGACGTGAATCCCCGTCCCCAGGGAGATGGCGATGGCGTAGCGCAGCCGGGGCAGTTTCTTCGCCGCCGGAGAGGGGAACCAGAACCAGCATCCCGTCCGCAGAAAATCGACGAGGGCGCTTACGCACCGTTCCAGTGACAGCCGCAACATACTGTGCCGGTAAAGCACGACAAGGGAATAGATCCCGCCCAGCAGTGCGCAGAACACGAAGGCATAAAGAACGTTGACGGGCCCAAGGATGCTTCCCACGGCGCCCATCAGTTTCACGTCACCGGCGCCCATCCCGCCCATAAGGTAAAAAATGATGAGCAGCACGACACCCGCAAGAGTCCCCGTTACACTGAAGATCAGCCCGCCCCAGCCGGATACATAAAAATTATAAAGTATTCCAAAGGCTGCCAGCGGGAGCGTAATGGCGTTCGGTATCCGCTGCCGGGCGATGTCCGTCACGGATGCGGCGATCAAAGCTGCCAATAATATGACGATGCCTGCGTTCACGTTCTCAAAGCCCTCGTTGTCCGTATTAATATTTTCTGTTACCAGGCGTTCTGCACCGTTTCGAACAGGGTCCGGACCTGGGTCCCCAACGTCGTTACGGCAAACACGATCACGGCGGCAATCAGTGACCCCAGGATTGCGTACTCGATGCTTGTCGCCCCCCTTTCGCCCGAAAGGAGGCGAATGGGACGGAATACTTTCATGTGCTTTTCGATCCAAGTTCGCATTTCCCGACATGTCCCTTCATGCTCAAGTCTTCCGGTGGTGGGGAACCAGTCTTGGAACTCGTTCCAAGCCGATTCCCCACCATCGGGTTCCGATGCTCAATGCTGTCTTTTATTTAAGAGCAGTCAGGATCGAATCAAACGCCTTATTGATTTCCGTGCCAAGAAGTCCGACCGTGGTCACAATGACGGCGGCAATGAGTGCCACGAGAAGACCGTACTCAACAGCGGTGGCACCCTCTTCATCCTTGAAAAAACGAATCATCTTTTCCATTCTCAATCCTCCTTGGTGTAATTTTGTGTTCTAAACGTGTTGCGAATCTTCCTTCTGTTCTTTCCTTATTCGGTTTTCTTTGTGCTCTGCTGCTCCCCCCTTTCTTCTGTTGTTTTTTTCCATCCGTTTTTTTCGCCGTAAGGCCAAACTATTCCTCTGACCGGAAATCTCCATCCCCGGCCTGTTGTCCGCTGTGCCGCAAATCCAAACTGCCGGGCTTGCGACACCACTTCTGCACCTGAAATTACGGCCCCTCCCATCGCAACGTTTGTACTGCTTGCTCTCCTTCTGGGCCGTAAGGATCTTGCATCCCGATGCCATGGACTAGAGCATAAGCCGTTCCAGAAATGCCATCCGCCCGTGCCAACATCGGCCGCCTGCGCAACGAAATAAAATTAACCGCTCGAATTTGAACCGAAAAATTTTTTGTAAAGTTTTTTACCAACCATACGATAGAAGGCACGCTGCCACTGGCTCACACAGTATCCCTACAAAAAATGTTGACGCTCCCGGGTCGCCGGTTTCATATTTTGATGGTCTGATAAGGCATGCGTCATTTATTGAGTGAAGGAACTCCATAATATGATCGCATGCTGCCAACGACGCTGCTTTGAAAGAAAAAGCGTTGTGCGTGACTGTGCCACAGATCGCGACTAGCGACCCTTTGCACGGTCCGTAAGGAGGGAGAGGAGGGGGGACTCACTCCAGATGGTTATGTGCCAGAGAAAATATAAACTCCTTGCAACAATTGAAACGCGTTAAACTATTGTTAGGCTTAGACATTCACACTCTGCGTTTTTATTTGTGTCGGAGGATATTACACAGCAACTTGCGTACCACCCCGTTGCTGCAAAGGATAAAACGGTTGAAGTGCGCTTGTGGAAAGGTATTCCTAACTCTGGCCTGTTTACAGATTCCCGCGGTGCAGAGCATGAATTGTAATGATTTCTGACAATGAATTTATGCAGCGGCCAAACAATTGAGGGGAATGATCAATAACTTCAAAAAGGTATCTTTGCTCGCAATAAGTGTAATTAATACCGACAGTTAAATGAGCGCTACTTTGTTGCGGAGAGTACATCATCCACAATATTCTGCGGGACCAATTTCTATAACTGTCACAAGACGCATGCATAATAATTGCAACAGAAAAACGCTGAATTATCGACACACGCGCAGATGTGACTCCATAAAGACACCGAGTCTTATGTAAATTATTTCCAGCAGGAATCCCTGATTACCGGCGCATCCCCGTTTGCGGTGGCAAATGGCTATACTCTCAGTGCGACCCCGGGAATTTAGGACATGAAGCGCGCCCGATGAACGACACCGCTTTATTTAATAAAAGAAACTTCTTTTCTGCTCTGCCAATCTGGCCCGCCAGGTTGCTTATAGCAGGATTATTGCTTCTCATGACATACGGCATATTCGTCTTCGACCTCTCGGCTCACCTCTCCAGCCAGGGGAAAAAAGGTCTCGATTTGGCTTGTTACAAGCACATCGTGGAGCGGGTGCGTGTCGGCGAGGGCTATTACGTGGCGGCAAACACGGAGCTTACCCGTCAAGGCTATCCGACACAGAGCGTTTTTAACTGGCGATTGCCCTTTCTTGCATGGGCTTTAGGATACATTCCCAACCTGATTATCGCTCGCGTGTTCGCGATTTGTCTTGCGTTCGTCCCGCTATTGATCTGGCTCGAAATCAGCCGAAATGAATTGTCCTTTCCACTGAGGGCCGCCGGTTGTTTGTTGATGCTCGGTGGACCAGTTTATGGTTTTATCGACAATCTCTACTTTGCACATGAATTCTGGTGCGGCATTCTCATTGTACTTTCGATCTTTTCATATGCGAAGGGCTGGCGCCGGATATCCTTGATTTCGGGCATCTCGGCACTCATGATCCGGGAATTGGCTCTTCCGTTCATCATGGTCATGCTCGTTCTTTCCTACATCGAGAGGAAGTTCAGAGAAACGGGGTTCTGGGTTTGCGGCATTTTGGCGTTCTTTGCAGTGATGGTCTTGCATTCCATTCAAGTCAATACTGTCACTGAACACGTACAAACTGCATCCATAAACCCCTGGGTTACCCTCGCGGGCTGGAAGTTTTCTCTGGGCACAGCTTCAATGCACCCCTATTTGTTTCTGCTCCCACCGTGGTTCACCGCAGTATTCGTCCCGGCAACATTATTTGGTCTTTTGGGATGGAACGATGTGCTGGGAAGAAGGCTTGCTTGGACGGTAAGCGCGTATCTCGTCCTTTTTCTATTCATCGGGCAATCGTTCAATCTTTACTGGGGGGTGATTTACGTTAATCTCCTACCGATTGGCATCATCTTTACCGGCAGGTCGATGAAGGATCTATATCGTTCTGCATGTGTAGATGCAGGAATGTGCCTCCGTCCCAAAAAGCGAAAAGAACCCTCCGCTCCTTAAATCATTTGAATCGACCACGATATTGACATCCTTTTCTTCCGACGTTACCGCCACGGACACAAAAGATAGCATTTGTTATAGGTAGTTCGGCCCAAAATCGAAATCGAGGGAGCCGTCCAGCAGCTGCACGGCCACCTCGTCGCCGGGTTTGACGGCCGCGACGTCCTCGGGCAGCACGACGAGGCCGTTGGCGAGCACCATGGATTTCAGGATCCCCGAGCCCTGCTCTCCCGTCAGGGCGGCGACGTACTTCCCGCCGCGCAGCTCGACGCGGGCCCGCAGGAAATATTTCAGCCCCGCCTTCTTCTTGTAGCCGTCGGCCATCTCGGCCCGGACGGCCTTCCGGAAGAGATTCCTGTAGCCCCTCATCTTGAGGATCGCGGGGCGGATGAACTGCTCGAAGGAGACCATGGTGGACACGGGGTTTCCCGGCAGGCCGAAGAGGGGCTTCCCTTCCAATAGGCCGAAGGCCAGCGGGCGGCCCGGCCGCATGGCCACGCGCCAGAACTGGATGCGGCTGCCGATCTCGGCCATGATGTCCTTCACCAGATCGTAGTCCCCCACGGAGACCCCGCCGGAGGAGATGACGATATCGGCCCTCGCGGCCGCCTTGAACTTCGCGAGCAGGTCCTCCCTGTTGTCGCGGGCGATACCCACCTGCAGGGGCATCCCCCCGGCCTCCAAAACCTGGGCCGCCAGCGAGTAGCCGTTGCTGTTGACGATCTTTCCCGGGCCGGGTGCCTCGTCCACCTCGACGAGTTCGTTGCCCGTGGAGACGATCGCCACGACGGGCCGCTGGTGCACGGAGACGTAGGAGCGGCCGAGGGCGGCTGCCATCCCGACCTCGGCGGCGCGGATGACGCTCCCCCTCGGGATGACGAGTTCGCCCGTCTTCACGTCTTCCCCCGCCTCGCGGATGTCGAGCCCCGGCGCGGCGACGACGAAGATCT
>JAGPGT010000025.1:8724-26509 GCA_018055905.1 Phycisphaerae bacterium | reverse complement strand
CTCGGACCGAGGTCCTCGAGGGGCAGCAGATCGAATTGATCCGATTGATGGGAGGGGGATGAGCCCATGGACAAATTGACCATCGCCGGCAGGACATTCGATTCAAGGCTGCTCGTGGGGACCGGCAAGTTCTCGTCGCCCCAGGTCATGGCGCAGGCTCTGGTTGCATCGGGGGCCGAGATCGTGACCGTGGCGCTTCGACGGGTCGATATCGACAATCCTGCCGACGACACGCTTCGAGAGATCGACCGCGAGCGGTTCTTGCTGCTGCCCAACACGTCGGGGGCGCGAACCGCCGACGAGGCGGTCCGTCTGTCGCGGCTGGCTCGCGCAGCCACCGGCATCAACTGGGTCAAGCTCGAGGTGACGCCGGACCCGTACTACCTGTTGCCTTGTCCCGTCGAGACGCTCAAGGCCGCGGAGATCCTCGTGAAGGAGGGCTTCGTAGTCTTGCCCTACATCAACGCCGATCCGATTCTCGCCAAGCGGTTGCAAGACGTCGGCACCGCGACGGTGATGCCGCTGGGCAGCCCCATCGGCTCCAACCAGGGTCTCAAGACCCGCGCCTCGTTGGAGATCATCGTCGAGCAGAGCACCGTTCCGGTCGTCGTGGACGCCGGGCTGGGGCTGCCTTCCCACGTTGCCGAAGCAATGGAGATCGGGGCCGACGCGGTGCTGGTGAACACCGCGATCGCCACGGCGGGCGATCCCGTCGAGATGGCGACCGCCTTCCGACTGGCGGTTGAAGCCGGACGAAGGGCGTACAAGGCCGGGCCGCGAGCCCCTACCCACAGTGCGGAGGCTTCCAGCCCGCTGACCGGTTTCTTGAGAAACTCGTGAGATGGTTGATTTATGAATTCGCAGTCCATTCATTCCATTCTCGCAAGCCAGCATCTCGACAGGGATCGAGACATCTGGAGACAGCGAATGTCGGAGGTCACCTCGCGGGATGTCGAGGCCGCGTTGGCCTGGCGCCCTGGCTCTTACAGTCAGAACAAGTTGCTGGCTTTGCTTTCGCCGGTCGCTGAGGGGTATCTCGAACAGATGGCGGTGCTGGCGCAGCAGTTGACGATCCAGCGGTTCGGTCGGGCCATGCGGCTGTACGCGCCGGTGTACCTGTCGAGCTATTGCGTCAACCGCTGTCAGTACTGCGGTTTCAACTGCGACAATCGGTTCACGAGGGCCCGCCTGACGGTGGACCAAGCGGTGGCCGAGGCCCGAGTCCTCGCGAGTGAAGGATACCGAGACGTTCTGCTGGTCAGCAGCGAAGACAGGGCCCACATCGACGTCGCCTACCTTACCGAGTTGGCCGGGCGCCTGAAGGCAGGCCGCGGGACGGAGGCTTTTAGCTTCATCGGCATCGAGATCTACCAGATGTCGGCACAGGAGTATGCGCAATTATTCGCTGCGGGAATCGACGGCGTCACGTTGTACCAGGAGACCTACGATCGCCAGGTCTACGCGCGATATCATTTGGGCGGGCCCAAGGCCGATTACGACACAAGGCTCAGGGCCCCTGACGACATGGGACAGGCGGGCATGCGGGAGATCGGCCTGGGCGTGCTCCTGGGGCTGGCCGACTGGCGACTTGAGACGTTGGCTTTGGCCGAACACGCGTGGCATCTTATGCGCCGACACTGGCAGTCTCGGGTCTCGTTCTCGTTCCCTCGACTTCGGTCCGCCTGCGGAGTGTCCTCCTCTGAGTTTCCGTATCTGCTGGAGGACAAGAATCTCGTTCAGATGATGCTGGCGTTGCGGTTGTGTTTCTCCGATGCGGGAATCGTGTTGTCGACACGAGAACCGGCCTCTCTTCGGGATCGGCTCATGGGTCTAGTCGTCACGCGGATCAGCGCGGGCAGTCGGACCAGCCCCGGCGGCTACACCGACCCGGCTACTCACACCGGTCAGTTCGATGTGGTCGATCGTCGGAGTCCCCGTGAGGTGGTCGCGGTGATTCGCGACAAAGGATTCGATCCCGTCTGGAAGGATTGGGACAGTGCCTTCTAAGACAGGCTGCCGGATGGCCGAGCTGAACTCTTCCGTTTCGTGTGGCGAGTTGGTGGAGGCCGACTGGGGTTTCCTTCTTGCCGGAGGGCGGATCGACCTCTTCACCGAGCCACTCTCGCGGTGGCCACTTTGATTCCCTGCCTGTCGGTCAGCGAGAGCATCTCGCCGTTATTTGAGAGCCGTCCGGTGTAGTCACCGACGACGAACAGGGATTGGCCTCCTTTGGGAGAGAGCCGACGGGCGCGGAAAGCACGCCGGTTGGCGGCGACATAGAGTGTGCCGTTTGCGGGGAGGACCGTGCCGCCTCGGAACGTGAAGAGGAGGGTCGGCGGATTAACGCCCGCGGTCAGGGTCCAGCCGGAGATGTCCACGGCGAACGAATTGGGGTTGCGCAACTGAATGTACTCTTCGTCCTGGTTGCCGCTGGCGGGGTTACAGTCGGCGCCGGTGATGAGGACCACCGTCCCGGCCGGCTGGGCCTCCGGGATCTCGTTCGTTCCCGGAGCCAGACGATTGAAGAGTTGTCGTCTCCGCTCGGGCAGGTACGAATCGCGGAGTTCCGCGACCGCTTCGGGGAACGGCTGCGGATAGTTGGGGGCGGTCGAGCCGTTGCCCCAGGCGTGCGAGTTCCACTTGGCGTTGTCGAGGGCCGCGTCGGGTCCGATCAAGGCCGCCAGTTCGTCGATTCGCGGTTCGTAGTGCAAAAGCGACGGCGGTGTGCCCGGCGGCATAAGCAGTTCGTCCATGAGTGTCCGCACGCGACGGACGTACATCTGTCGCATTTCGGGGGTCCCGAAGATCGCGTCGGGTACACGGTTTCCACTGCCGACGAACAACGGCGTGTTGGCGATCAGGCGATGGTCCCAGTACGTCATCGAACTGATCCATCGTCGGCCGAAACTCAGATCCACGTCCCACGGCCACATCTGCCATTCGTCGCTGGCGCCGGTGTCGCGATAAAAGTAATAATTTTTGTGGCAACAGTCGATGTCGCCCGTCAGTGCACGAGCGGCCAGGAAATTCACTACCTGGGGGATGTCCACGTTGTCGTAGAGGTACCGCCGTCGGTCCTCGCCCGAGAGGCGAACCCCGTTGAAAAGCGCCAGCAGGTCCGCGTTGTCCTCGTTCTTGCGGGTCTTTTTCTCGGCACCGCTGATCGTGTCGCCGGAGTTGGTGAAGCCGTTGTACATTTTGTAAAGGGCTCCGTCGGCGTTCAGACCCATGCGGATCAGCCAGTCGCGATCGCCGTTTTCCACGATGTGGGCGGTCCCCCAAAAGGTTCCATTTTGCTGGACCCGCACCGGGAGCACCCAATGGCCGGGACAATCGGCATCGCGATAGGTCTCGTAGGCCAGGATGTTCCGCATCTGGGCCTTGTCGGGATAGGTGGTCAACAGATTGAGGTCGTCCGCCCGCGGTTGCCCTTGGGCCCATCGGAAATTGTGTCCGGGATGAAAGTCGATATCATAGCTCTTTTTCGGGAACCCCCGACTGGACTGGCCGTGAAGGTTGATCCCGACATTGTCGTAAAATTCCCCGTCGTAGAAGATCGAGCAGCGTGTACCCGTCTCCGTGTCGGCTGCGCCGGGATTCAAGAGGAACCAGTGCAAGACGGGCAACGGGTTCCGCAGGCTCGGATCCGCCACCACCGTGCCCTCGTATTGCGGCGATTTCATCGGATCGCGGAAGGACGGGAACCGCGAGATCGTCCCGGTCGCATCGGTGGCGGTGACGCACCATCGCACCATTTGTCCCGGCTGGAAGGCGGTGTTGGGGATTCTCGCTCCATAGACGCCGTCGCCGGGGGAACCGTCGCCGTTGCGGCCGTCGTCGAGAAGGGGAATGACCGCGATGGGACCGAACATCACTTGGTATTGAAGCCATGCTTCTGAAATCGGCGCGAAGGTCGGCATGATCTTGGCGGTGATTTTCAGATGGTCGCGGATCGTGAGATTTTTCGGAGAATGACTCACTTCGGTGATGACCGGTCCCACGGTTTCAACCCCGTCGTTGTTCGGACCGCCGGGAGTGGGAATCGGAAAATAGCGGGTTGCCAAGGTCCCTCCGACGACGGTCGCGAGCAACTGCGGACTGATCAGCAGGTCCGGACTGGACAGCCCATGGTTCAGGCCCTGCACCGCCAGGACGTTCGTTCCCACGTGGAGCAGGTCGAGCTTTCGGATCCGAAAATCGATCGGTTCTACAAACCGCGAATTGGGCCAGGTGGCACGGGCCTGGCTGTTCCAGGTCTCCTCGCCCGGGTCCGGAGCATTGTCTCTACCCACTTCGTGTCCGTTGAGGTAGGCGATCATTCCGTCGTCGAATTGGATCCGCAGAGTCAGCGCTCGGAAGATCGACGGATCCTGTACGACGAAAGGAATGCGGATGTAGACGGTTGAATTCACTCCCTGCATGGCCGAGACGTCCAGGCCGATCTGCCCTGGGTAGCCGTAGCCGACGCCGGTGGTGCCCGAGAGCCACGCGGAATCGTCGAAGATTTCCTGCGTCCAAGGCCGCGGCCCGTCCAGAGGAGACCGAGGTTCCAGGGAACCATCCCGCGGGATGAAGGCCTTGGCCGGCGCCCCCAGGGGCAACAGAATCTCCTGGGCTGCGGTTTCCACCAGCCCATAGGAAACGTCGGCTGCCTGGACCGGATAGGCGGGGGCGTACTCGCAAGCCACGGTGACCCCGTCCGGACGGATCAGGCCGAGATACTCGCCGGACCCGCTGAGTTTGAAGTTCGTATGTAGCTCGCCCATCGGATCGCGGCGGTCCTTGCCGGAGGCGAAGACGACCAGGTACCCGTCCGACTCCAGCGTCACGGCCGGGAATTGCCACTTGGTGGGGTTCCCGGCCGAATCCGTCAGAAACCATCCGTCCAAATTCACCGGAGTCGTCCCGGCGTTGTGGATCTCGATCCAGTCGGTCTCGTCGTGATCCTCATCGTGCAAGGTGATGTTGTTGACGGCCATGAACTCGCTGATATGAATTTCCTCGCAGCGGAGCGAAGCCACTGGAACCAGGAACAGGAACAAGGGTATGAGAATGGCTGGACTTCGTGAGCACTTCATGCGAACCGCGATTCCATCGTCCGGACCGTCACCGACAGGGGGAATTCGCTTCCCACCGTCACCAGTCAATATACCAGAAATTTCGCTCTCGATCAAGGCAACGACAGACTCGCTCGCCTGGGCGGCCGAGGTTGAACCGTTTTCTTGGCTGCGCACTGCTGTATTTTATCGGCCCCAAGCATTCTTCTCCCTGGGCCGTCTGTGCGGATTAAGCAGCGATCCTTTTCGGCCGATAGAAAGTTCGCGATGGGGCAGAGGCGGCCTGTGGGTTGGCGTCTGGGGGGGCCGCCGAGCGATAAGTAAGAAGGACCGGTCACCCAGGGATGGCGGTCCGTCCTGGAAGGGCAAGGGCGTGCGGGCTCATTTGTTTCCCTTATTTTCCTTTTCTTGTGGGCCGGGGCCTGTTGTCTCTTCGATCAGCGACAGGGCCTGCTCGATCAAGATCTCTCCTGCCCCTTCGGCCAGAAACGTTGCCGGACCCGGTTCGTAGCCGCCTTCTTTGTAGGCCTGGCGATGGTTCACGTAACCCACCACGTCGTTGGCCAGACTGACGACGAAGAGGTTTTTCGCGGAAACCCTCTCTTTGATGGTCAGGCCCACCTCCACGAGGATCTCTCCCGGCAGGCCCAGGATCCACGTGTCCCCCAAGCCCAGGAGTTGGATCTCGGTGGTGAAGGAGGAGGAACTGCCGCCGGCTTTGCAGGGCAGGGTGATCTCTCTGGTGGCGGCTCTCAATGCGACATCGCCCGAGGCGGTCGCCATCTGGAGTCGTTTCAAGGCTTCGCCGCCAAGGGCTTTGCCGAGCTGTTCGCAGGGTTTCACGTCCCGTCGGAGCGGAACGGTGTTCCCCGCCAGACCCAGGACGAACAGGCTGGTTCCACCTTCGGTCTGCTCCACGACGCGGGTCGCAAAGGCGGGGTAGTCGGCCGAAATCGTCGTGCTCAGGAAGGGATAAATGCAGACGGGATGACAGCCGAAGCCGATGATCGAGCCGACCACTCCTCCGCTGGCGTCCTCCATGCGAAAAACCAGGACGGTTGGATCGATCGGGCCGAACTGCAGGGGGGGCTCTCCCGGCGCAGGATCAAAGACGGCACGCAAGCGTCCGTCGTCGCCGGTTTCGAGTCTTCGAGTCGCAGCGACGGTTTCGGGGATCGTGAACGCCATCTGGACCTGGCCGTCCGGCGTGCGGGGCCTGCGATTGTAGAGGACCTCGGGCAAGGAGCCGATCGCCGAGCCGATCCGCACCTCTTGCATGTTTCGATGCGCGATCTGCACCGAATCGGCGATCTTGCTCACGAGCACCCGACAGTAGGATTGATCGATCTGCGAGGAATCGAGCCTGCCTTCTGTGGGGACTTTCGACCGCGTGAAGACTTCCGGGCCGGAGTGTGTGTGCGTGGCACAGACCATGACGTTCTTTTCCGCGATGCCGGTCCTTTGTCGAACGAGGGTCCGCACGGGATTGGTGATCTCCTCCAGGGGGGTATAGAGCAAATCGACGGAAACGACGGCCACAGTGACGGTCCCGTCGTTGAGCACCATCGCTTTGGCGAAAAGACCGTCCCGGATGACGTCGCTGGGCTGTCCCTTGGACCCGATCAACGTGATCCCCAACGGCGGCGTGATCTCCACTTTTCCGCATCCGCCGCGAAGCGAGGCCCGAGCGATCGTCGCCAGAGTGAGGCCCAACAGCAGAGCGAGAAGTTTGAAGTGTAAAGTCTTCAGTGTGAAGTCGGAGCTTCGTGAGGTCATGGTCCTGATTCTCCTTTCATCGAACACGGTCCAAACATTCTATACGGTGGATTTCATTCTTGACACTTCAAACTGCACAGTTCAAACTCCAAACATAATTTTTGAAAGGGGTTTCCCATGACCAGTGGCGGTTTTTCGAGACGACGGTTCATCGCGGCGGCCTCGGCCGGTTCTCTTGCGGCGGCTGCCTCCCGAACCCTTCCTGCGTACGCAAATGTGGTCAAAAAAGCAGGCCAACTGGCGATCCTGGGCGGTCAGCCGGTGAGGGCGAAGAACAAGCCTTGGCCCGAGTGGCCGTACTGGGACGACAGCGTGATCGACACGCTGGTCAAGACCGCCAAGAGCCGTATCTGGTGCCGGATCCAGTCGACCTCGGGGACCGTCCCGACGTTCGAGAAGGAATACGCCCAGTTGATGGGAACGCGGTTTTGCGTCGCTACCGGTTCGGGCACTCAGGCCCTGCATACCTGCGTCGAGGCGCTGGGCATCGGTCCGGGCGACGAGGTCATCACGAGCCCCTACACCGATCCCGGCACGATCCAGGGAATTCTGGCCGCGCGGGCCCTGCCTGTCCTGGCGGATTTGGACGTCGAGTCGTACCAGCTCGATCCCACGGACGTTGAGAACAAGATCACCGAGAACACCCGAGCGATCATGCCGGTCCATATGATGGGCCAGCCCTGCGACATGGATTCGATCATGGCGATCGCCCAAAAGCACAACCTCCGGGTGATCGAAGACGCCTGCCAGGCGCATCTGGCCGAACATCGGGGAAGGAAACTGGGCACGATCGGCGATGTCGGCTGTTTCAGCTTCCAGTCGAGCAAGACCATCGCCTGCGGCGAAGGCGGCGGCATCATCGGCAACGACGAAGAGTTGCTAGACCGATGCTACACGGTTCACAATCACGGCACGTCGCGCCGCGGCCGGACCGAATTGATCGGACCCAAGTACCGCATGAACGAATTCGAGGCGGCGGTGCTCCTGGGCCAATTGCCCGGCGCGGTCGAGCGATGGCGGCGTCGCAACGAGAACGCCGCCTACCTGACGAAGCGGCTCAAGGACATCCCCGGCCTGACTCCCCAGAAGCTCTACCCTGGCACCGACAGCGGTTCCTTCTATCTCTACACGATGTCCTACCATCCGGAACACTTCGACGGCGTCAGTCGCGCGACGTTCCTGAAGGCCATGAGCGCCGAGGGCATCAGCCTCAGCGAATACATCGCGCAGGGTCTGCACAAAGAGCCCTGGATCGATGAGATCGTCAAGTCCCGGAGCTATCAGAAGATGTACTCGGCCGACCGGCTCCGGCGGTTCAGCGAGGAACGAGCCTGTCCTAATTGCGACCGCGTGTGCCAAGAGATGGTGATGCTATGGGCTTCCGGCCCGTTGTTGGCGCCTCAGAAGGACGTGGCCGACATCGCCGATGCGATCGAGAAGGTCTGGGAGAACCGGGACCAATTGAAGCAGATCTGATGTCGAGAGTCCCGGTCTCCCCGACGAACTTGCTATGGTGCCACGTGCCACGTGCCAATACAGGCCTGTCGGTGGCACGTGGCACGTGGCACCATAGCAGGGCAAGGATGGCGGGCTTTTGACCGCCAAGGGGCTATGAAGCATAGCCCCACCGGGAGAATCGGGATCAGGGCTCAGATACAGGTTCGGACTTGCGCGAAATCCCCAGTTCGAGCACCGAATAACCGTCGATCTCGAAGTGTTCGACGACGATCTGGATGGTCTTGTCGTCGGTCAGCGTCAACTGGCCGACATCGCGGGTCGGGCCGTGCCATGCCCAGTTCTCGATGACCGGCTTGCCGTCCACGAGGACGCGGACTCCATCGTCGCTGAGCGTCGTGAATTCCCACGTGCCTGCGGAGAGCAGCAAGTGGGTTTTCGCGATCATGCCGAAGTGATCGCCGCCGAGCTTGGCGGTCGTGATGGCTTCGGAGAGATTCTGTTCGCTCGGTCCGCCCCAGGCGTACTGCAATGTGAGTTGCCGGCTCTGTCCTGAGACAGCGGTCTTGCCTCGACTGAGATTCCGCCAGGCCGGAAGGTTCGTTCGCGGATCGTCGGCCTCCGTCCACTTGAAAAACGTGAGGTCCCACGTCGTCGAGATCAACGTGCCGCGAATCTCGTGCCGCCATTGGCCGTCCTTGACCTGCAGCCGATAGGGATGCACGCCGGGCCCTGCACAGGAGAGAGTAAAGATCCTCGCGTCTGGGCCGGCATAGTCCTGCCCTCGGACGCCGTCTCCTTCGACCGTGATCGTGGCGTTCGGGGATACATTGTGCAGGTCGAAACGGACGGAATCGCCGGTGTCCTGGACCTTGCGAACCAAGGGCGACTCGTGGTCCCAGGGGCCCCATTCGGTCATGACGATGTTCTGCCGACCTCGCAGCTGAGGCCGAGCGCCGACCGGGCGGGTTGAACCATACGCGACGTACCGAGGCCTCGCGGGGACATCGGCTTTTGCGCCCTTGCGCACGAGAGATTCCGGCTCTTTCGACATCTCCTGGTCCACGTTCTCCAGCGAGTTCTCACCGAGGATTAGCTCGCCGGGCCCGCGCAGGTGAAATGCCAATTTGTCGCCGACGAACTGATTGTCGCCCGCGAAATTGTCCTTGGACTCCGTGCCGTTGGCCTTTGCCCAGGGCTTGTCTGCAAAGGCGCCTACCGGTCCGCCCCACAGATGGACGCCGCACTTGTTTGTCTTGAAGGTGTTTGCGAGGATGCGATTGCGCCGGCCGTGCTCGATATTGACGCCGCCGCGTTCGAGGCCATAGGCCATTTCGCCGTTGCCTTCGATCTGGTTTCGTGCGATCAGCGTGTTCTGCGAATAGCCGCCCCATACGCCGCAGATGGCGTTCTCCACCAGGCGGTTGTCGTAGAACACGTTCCCGAAGGAGAACGTCATCTCGATTCCGTGGGCGGGGGCATAGGAGAAGTCGTTGCCGATGAGCAGATTGTCGTTGTTGCCGCGTCGCTTGTACCAATCGGGCGGGTGGTTGCCGGTCTCGCCCAGGGCCTCTTTGCCCGCGAATCCGAAGAAGCCGTCGCCGCCGTGGGTGGCGGAGTTCTCCGCGATGACGTTGTCGCAGTTCTGCTCGAACATCAGGATACCGGCGGAGTCCTGCCCACGGTTGTAGACGCCGTGGCTGTACCCTCGTACGCAGAAGTCGCAGGCGTTCCGCGAGATTGTGTTGCGGCTGGACCGCCACATCGCGATCCCCCAACCGGAGTTGAACGAAAAGTCGTTGTCATAGATCTTTGAATCGTTCACGCGGTCCAGGCACAGGGCGTTCTGGCCGCCGCGGACCGTGCAGTTGCGGATGGTGATCCGGTTCGAGTCCTCGACGTACATCGCGGCGCCGTAATTGTGCAGCCACTGATTCTCGTCGTTGTCGTGGGGAAAGAGCCAGTCTCCGCTGTCCTCGGCCGCGGGGGTGGACTTCAGGTACGCGCGGCGATTGTCGGAGGCGTCGATGGCGTCGAGCGTCAGGCCGTGGGCTTTCGTCGCCCACAAACCGCCCCAGAAGCCGCTGACGCGAGCGCCCTTGATCGTGACGTTGGATTGCCCGTCGAGGCGGATGCCGTAGCCTCTGTACTCGTCGGGCCGGCGATCTCGCGGCGAACCCCGCAGGTGTGAGCCGGGGGCGAACGTGACCTCCACATCCGACGCGACGATCTGAATCACGCCGTTGCCGTTGAGGTCTTCGATGATCGTGCCGGCAGGAATGACAATCGTGCAGGATTGAGAGATCCTGACGTCATCCGACGTGACGCGCACGGTCGGCAACTCCTGGGCGGTCCCAACCGAGACCGCCCAGATGAGTATGGTTGTCAACGACGACATTCGACTCCTCGACGCTCCATCATTCTGCGACCCGAGGGAACTCCGTCACACGGAGGTTCGTGCATCCGTAGGGAATCAGCGTAAGTTCCTCGATCGGCTCTCTGGATCTTTGTGGCTCCGGCTGGATTTCTTCCGCCCAGCCATGCGCCAGCTTCCAGTTGGGGAGCTTGCGGCCCTTGACCTTGGCGACCATGCCTGCGCCCTCCGGCGAGAAGGGTTTCTCGCCCACGGGTTGTTCGGCGAACGTGATACTGGTCTGGGGTTTGGCTTCGTCGATGAGCAGACCGTAATTCCAGGGCGTCGTCGGACGGACCTCGAAATCTCCGTGCGGAAGCTCGCGGTGCGGCTTGTCCACGTTCACCTGCTTCCAGGCTTCGCCCAGTTTCAGGGAATAGACCAGCGGGCCTCGTTCGATCGCGACGGCCTCGTTGTATCGCCGCGAGGTTTTGACACGCATCGGGAAACGCAGGACGACCTCGGTCGTGCCTTTCCACTGGCGCTCGATCTTGTGGAAGACGCCTGCCGTGAGCGGTTTGTCCGAACCCCCCGCGATACGGATGGTGGCGTTTTGCGTCCAAGCCGGGACGCGCAGCGTCAGCGGGAAGTGGGCGGCTTGGTCCGTGGTCACCGTGATCTTGATCGTCTCGCGGAACGGGTAGTCGGTGTCGGTCGCCACGGAGACTTGGGCGCCGCCCGTTTCGAAGCGAGCGGTGCTCGGCGCGTAGGCCACCGCGGCGATCCCTTCGCCGGCCCGCATCCAGAGATGGGCGGCGAACTTGGGCCAGCCTTGGTGCATGTTCGCGGTGCAGCAGCCGAAGTTGGGTTCCAGGCCGAAAAGATTGGACTCGGGACCATTCGTTGACCACATGTGGTCCGGGTTGATCGTGCACTGGACTTGGTTGACCTGTTGGTCGTACTGGTGCGACCACATGTCGGGGGCGAACGTGGCGGGCAAGGCGTTGAAGGCGATCCGTTCGAGGCGGTCGCCGAAGGCGGGGTCGCCCGTCACGGCGATCAGGTGTTCCAAGGAATACATCGCCTCGACGACGGCGCACAGTTCGGTCCCTTGCGTGGGGCTTTTTCCGGCGAGGCACTCATCCCCGGTGAACATGCCGTTCACTTGACCGTGATAGCGGTCGAGGATCGCCAGCATCTTGGCGGGAAAGGTCCGTTCGATGTCGCGTCGTGTCAGGCGCCAGGAAAGGGCATACGCCTTCAGGGCCATGCCGGTGTTGACGACGTGCTTGTCGAAACGCCACAGGCCGCGACGCGGCGTCGGATTCGTGACGTCTTCCCGGCCATAGAAGGCCATGTAGTCGAAACCTTGCTCGTGGAACTTGCGGGCCAGGTCGAGCAGCCATTTCTCGCCGGTTTTCTCGTAGACAGAATAGACGGGGATCAGACCCTCGAACCAGCGGAACTTGCCCCACGAGAATAGCGGCGTGCGGTCGAGCGCGTCGAGCGTCGCCTTGAGATTGCGAAGGACCGCCTGGAGAACGGCGTCGTCGCCGGTGGCCTCGTGGTATTGGACGAGTACCTTGTTGGCCAGCAGGATGGCCCAGAGGTCGTAGGGCTTTGCGCTGGCGTCGAGCGGATAGGGGGCGTACCAGCCGTCGGGCCGCTGATGGGCGACGATGTGATCGACATATCGCTTGACCTTGGCTTTGAGGGCCTCGTCATCCAGGACCCAGGCCAGGGGGATCACGCCGTCGAGCCAGTAGGGGGCCCGCTCCCAACCATCGGCCTTGCCGCCGAACCACTGGCTCTGACCGACATCGGGCCAGAACTCGTCGAGATGTCCGCTCAAGCCGTCGGCCTGGAGGCGAAGCTGTCGTTGGAGCCAGCCCGTCGGGCGGATCGAGCCCAGCGGCAAGGGCCCAAACGCCAACTCGGCCAAACCCGATGGGGCCTTGCCACGGGACTTCTCGGTTTTGGATTTCGATGCGGTCCCGGCCTGGGCCAGCGGCGATGCGGCCATAGCGGCCGCTCCGCCGGCGATACCGGCCAGGAACTGGCGACGTCTCATGTGCGGTGTATTCATGGGCTCCTTTCTCCAATCGCTGTCGGGGCGACGCATGCATCGCCCTCGGTAATCCCATTTAGCGTTGATGCTACCTTGCGAGGCTTGTGCGTTCAAGGCATATTGTCTGGGCGAACCGGGGCAGGGATGGTACCATGGGCTCGCTTCGTAAAGGAGAAACGCCATGCGAAGGATATCGAGGACGACGTCGGTGGTCTTCATTCTGTGGTCTGGGTGGGTCTTGCCGGCCCTGGGGGACTCCACAAGTCCGGGTCTCCTGCACACGCAGGCAGGCGACGATTCCATCGTCACGCTGGAGCCCAGGCCGCGAGAGGGGATGCTGCTCAATCCGGGCAAGGGCTGGTCCGTGAGCGGGTCCCCCCAGAGGCAGCCCCAAGAGGTGCTCGAGCTGGCCGGTATGGGTGTGATGCGACTGGACTGGGCGACGCTCGAACCCCAGGAGGGCCAATACCATTGGGACGCACTGGACCGCTTCCTCGACAGTTGGGGCAAGCTCGGCAAGGTCTGTAACATCGGCGTGATGTGCGCCAACACCCACGGCCGCGACCCGAACGGCTACGTCACGCCCAAGTGGGTCTTTGACGCCGGGGCCAAGAAGATCGAGATCTTCCTCAAGCCCGACCAATCCACCACCGGCACGGCCGGCCGAAAGATTGCGCCGGTGTTCGACGACCCGATCTTCCTCGACAAGTTCGCCCATTTCCTACGGGCCTTCGCGAATCGCTACGACGGCGACCCGCGCATCGCCGTGCTCGACATTCGTTCATACGGCAACTGGGGCGAGGCCCACATGTACCCGTTCGGCGTTCCCGACATTGCGCCGGAGAAGTTTCGCCAACACGTCCAGCTGCACCTGGATGCGTTCAAACGCACCCAGCTTTGCCTGTCGCGCAACGCCCACCTCGGCAGATTCGGCCCGCTCAAACCCGTCTTTGACTGGGCGGTGCTGGAGAAACACGTCGCCCCGCGTCGGGACGGCATTTGCGGCAACAGCGACGGCAGTGAGACCGCCATCGGCTGGGGCATCGCGCCGGGCGTCTTCGAGTTGTTCGACAACTACGACGGCGTGAAACGTCGCGGCTGGTGGGACGGGATCAAGGACAAGAACGGCTGCGGGTTCACACTGGAGGAGTGCGTCGAGAACGGCAAACCCACGTGGGTGGACCTCGGTCGCGGCGGCGAATCGGGCCTTCGCATGGTCCGCGAGAACCGCCGGCTCATCGAGCGGCTCACCAACCGCATCGGATACCATTTTCATCTTCATCGCATCTCGTATCCCCGCAAGGCCGAGAAAGGCAATCTCGATCTGGAGCTGACCTGGGTCAACCAGGGCGTCGCGCCGATCTATGTCCCATGTGCAGTGGCCATCTCGCTGATCGATGAGAGCGGCAAGCACGCGGGAACCGTTTGGCCGCGGGAGTGTTGTCCGCACACGTGGATGCCCGATCGACCTGTTGTCGAGAAACTCCATATCGAGTGGTCGGATGTCCCGACGGGTGACTATCGCCTTGCACTGGCATTGACTCGCGGAAGCGGCGATCCTGCCCCCTACATCCGGCTTGGCACAGATCTGCCGGACAGCGAAGGCTGGTACGTCCTCGGCGCCGTCGTCGTTGCGCGTTGAGAATCGTTTGGGTTGCTTGTTGGGATAGAGTGGACATAGGGACGAATCCCCGGTAGACTGGCGGACATCTTGGATAGGGGCGGGTTTCAAACTCGCTCGTACAATCTGTGAATGCGGAGCAGTTAGGAGACCAGCATGCGTAAGAGAGAATCCCATCTCAATCGGCGTGACTTCCTCAAGAGCGCGGTCCAGGCCGGTGCCTTGTTTGCCATGCCCTCTGTGATCCCCAGCGCCGCCCTCGGCGGCAACGGCCGTGCGGCCCCGAGCGAGCGGATTCGACTCGGCGGCATCGGCATCGGCGGCCGTGGCACCTATGTGCTCGGATGTTTTCTGCACGAGCCGGACGTGCAATTCGTCGCGGTCTGCGACGTGAAAGCCAACCGCCGCCAGGCGGTCAAACAGATGGCGGACAAACACTACGGCAATCAGGACTGCGCCACCTACAGCGACCTGCGTGAACTGCTGGCCCGCGACGACATCGACGCGGTGCTGATCGCGACGGGCCCGAACTGGCACGCGATGGCCTCGATCCTCGCGGCCAACGCCGGCAAGGACGTCTATTGCGAAAAACCTTGTACAAAGAACATCGTCCAGAGCTTGGTGCTGGCGGACGTGTTTCGACGGACCGGGCGGGTCTTCCAGGCCGGCACGCAGCGGCGCAGCCTTCCCAATTTCATGTATGCGGTTGAACTAGCCCGGACCGGCCGGCTTGGCCGCCTTCAAACGTTGTACGCCCATCCGATGGGTCTCAAGGCCGAGATGAGCGGCTGGTTGCCCGCGGAGCCTGAGCCTGCCAAGGAGGTGGTGGACTGGGACATGTATCTCGGTCCGGCCGCTTGGCGACCCTTCAATCCCCGACTTCTCGACGGCTTCAACTTCGAGAAAGGCGGCGGCATGATGGGCGCCTTCGGCGCCGGCGGCTGCCTGGAATGGGGCTCGCACTGCGTCGATCTGTGTCAGTGGGCCAACGACGCCGACGGCACGGCCCCTGTGGAATACGAACCCAAGGACGGTCAACTCCATGCCCGCTACGCCAACGGTGTGAAACTCGTCATGCGAAACGACGGATGGCTGCCGTTGGGCTCGTGTCCGGTGCGCTTCGAAGGCGACAAGGGATGGGTCGAGACCGGCGATGACGGTGAACTCGTCGCCAGCTCGCCCGAGCTGCTCGTTAATAAGGGCGCCAAGATCGGCGGTTACCCGGCCGATTTTCACGTGCGGGACTTTCTGGATTGCGTCAAGACGCGGGCCCAGCCCCGCGCCAATGCCGACGCCGCCTGTTACTCGCACATCGCCTGCCATGCGGCCAACATCTCGCTGCTGCTGGGTCGCAAGGTCGTCTACGATCCGGTGAAGCACGAATTCCCGGGCGATGAAGAAGCCAATCGCCTGCGTTCCGAGGCATTGCGCGAGCCGTGGCGGATGTGAAACCGGTGGCCTGTGTCCCCGTGTCCTGTTTGTCGGATTACGAGCCACGAGTCACTTTTCTGACGAGGATAGATACGATGTTTCAGAATCAATGTTTCGTTTGGTGTGTTGCGTTCGTTGCGGCGGTGGGGTTTCTGTCGGTCGCCGACAGTCAGGCCGTTCCCAGCGAGAAAGAACTTCAATTGATCAGCGTGCTGCAATCCAACGCGCCGGCCGCGGAGAAGGCGATCACCTGCAAGCGACTGGCCATTTACGGAACGCAGGAAGCGGTCCCGGCGTTGGCGCCGCTGCTGGCGGATGAGCAACTGTCGTCGTGGGCGCGGATCCCGCTGGAGGTGATTCCCGGTCCTGCCGCCGATGGGGCTCTCCGCGACGCGATGGGCAAGGTGCAAGGCAAGCTGCTGGTCGGTGTGATCAACTCGATCGCATTCCGGCGTGACGCCCAGGCGGTGAATGCGCTCGTCGAGAAGCTCAAGGATGCCGATGCGGACGTCGCCTCTGCGGCGGCGGTGGCTCTGGGCTGCATCGGTGGCGATCAGGCCGCGGGCGTTCTGGAGCAGGCACTGGCCAGCGCCTCTCCGGCGGTGCGTCCCGCGGTGGCGGAGGGATGCATCCGATGTGCAGAGCAGTACCTGGCCCAGGACAAGACCGCCCAGGCCAAGAAGCTGTATGACGCGGTCTGCGTGGCCGACGTGCCCAAGCAGAGGATTCTGGACGCCACGCGAGGGGCGATCCTGGCCCGTGGGGTCTCCGGCGTTTCGTTCCTGGTCGAGCAACTGACCTCGGCCGACAAAGGCCGGCTCGGCATCGGACTGCGGACCGCCCGAGAGCTTCCCGGCCAGGATGTCACCGAGGCCTTGGCCGCGGCGATGGGTCGGTTGAGTCCGGAACGCCAACCTCTGCTTCTGCTGGCGATCGCGGATCGTAAGGACGCCGCGGTTCTGCCGGCGGTCGTCAAAGCCGCCCAGAGCGGTTCAATCGAATTGCGAACGGCAGCGGTAGGCGCCCTGGTTCGCGTGGGCGACATCTCCTGTGTGCCTGTCCTGCTGGAGGCCGCGGTCCAAGACGACGCTCAACTGGCTCAGACGGCCAAGATGACGTTGGCAAAGCTCCCCGGCAAGGACGTGGAGGCCGATCTCCTGGCCCGGCTGCCACAGGCGACGGGCAAGACTCGTCGGGTGTTGATCGAACTGGCGGCATATCGTCAGCTCGATGGGGCTCTGCCGGCGATCGGGCAGAGCATCGAGGATTCCGATGCGGGAATCCGGTCAGCCGCCATTCAAGCGATCGGGGTTTTGGGTGGAATTCAGCAAGTGACCGACCTCGTGAACCTCGTTCAGAAGACCAAGCAGCCTGGGGACATCGAGAAGGCGCTCCTGGCGGTCAGCGCTCGCGCGGGTCAGGCGGCCGTGCCGAGGCTGCAGCCGCTTATGCAGAGCAGCGACCCCGCTCTCCGGATGGTCGGCATGCATGCGATGGCGATCGTCGGCGGGCCCGATGCCCTTGCGGCCGTGAAGTCCGCGATTGCCGACAAGGAGGAAGAGGTTCAGGATGAAGCCGTTCGCACGTTGTCGACCTGGCCGAACAAATGGACCCAAGATTCCGCAGCGGGGGAAGTCCTTTTGACGCTGGCGAAATCCGGGAAGAAGACGTCGCACCAGGTCCTGGGCCTTCGTGGATATCTGCAATACCTCCGCGGCGATAGGTCGCTGGCCGGCGCGGACAAGATGGCCAAGATCAACGATCTGCTCGGGCTCATCCAGCGTCCCGAAGAGGAACGGCTGGCCATCGCCGTTCTAAGCGGCGTGGAGGCCCCCGGCGCCCTGGAGGTGCTGACCCAGTTCGCGGGAGATCCGGCGGTGGCAGAGGAAGCCTGTTCCGCGATCGTCAGCGTCGCAGGCAAGAACGTGCAGGGCGTGTCTGTGGAGCAACGCCGGTCGGCTCTTCAGACCGTTCTGGAGAAATCCAAGAACGCCGGCACCAGGCGAAGGGCCGAGGAATTGCTC
>JAGPGT010000025.1:0-8624 GCA_018055905.1 Phycisphaerae bacterium | reverse complement strand
CCCAATCAGGGCCGGCATCACGAATTGGCCGGCCCTGAACCGGGCGACCAGCCCGATTGGGACAAGTACCTGGAGTTTCTCAAAGCCCAAGTCCGCGGTGCTGCTGAACGACGGTCGGAAGATCGATTTCGCAGTGAACCTGGCCCCCAGCGACCACTCGGAGCAGAAGGCCTACCTTCGATTGCAGAAACTGCCCACCAACGAGATGGCCAACACGGTGCTCGTGGTGAAGCTGGAGTTCGATCGTTCTTTGGATGATCTGGTTGTGTCGTAGGCAGATCCCGGCGGGACCTGCGACAAGCAATCTGGCAGCAATGGAAAGGACACTTCGTGAGAACCCTGCAGCGGTCGGTCATTGTTTTGTGCGGCCTCATCGGTTCTTGTTCTGCCGGAGACGGGCAACAGGCGGCGGATCAGCATAGCGTGATCGGCGTGGCTGCAACGCAGAACGCGGCGGCCGAATCCACTATGTCGTCGGACCACTGGTTCCCGAAGGCGGGGCTGGGCATCTTTATTCACTGGGGCCTGGCCTCGATCCCCGGCAATCTCGACCTGTCCTGGGGCATGATGAAGAACACGCCGTGGGACGCCTCCGCGAAGAACTCCAACAAGATGACCCCGGCCGAATACTTCGCACTTGCCGATCGGTTCAACCCGACGAACTACCACCCCGACCGCTGGCTCAAGGCGGCGAAAGAAGCGGGCTTCGGTTACGCGGTGCTCACCACCCGGCACCACGACGGCTTCGCCCTCTGGCCGAGCAATTACGGCGATTTCAACGTGGGCAAATACCTTGAGGGGCGGGATCTCGTTCGCCAATACGTGGATGCCTGTCGTCGGCAGGGACTTAAGGTGGGATTCTACTACTCTCCTCCTGATTGGTATTTTGATCGCCACTACCGCAGCTTTGGTTATGGTTCCAAGGGCACAACGGAATCGCCGCATTTGGGGCTCAATCACGAGCCGGTGAGACTGCCCGAGCGGCCGGTCGATTTCGAGGACCGATACGTCGCCTACGTCAACGGCCAGATCGAAGAGCTTCTGACTTGGTACGGTCCCATCGATTACCTCTGGTTCGACGGCAGCGCAGGACCCAAGGTGCTGAGCATCGAGCAGATCCGCAGGCTGCAGCCGGGGATCATCGTCAACGACCGCCAGCACGGACGAGGCGATGTCGTGACCTCGCATTACGAATACAAACTGCCTGGCGCCCGCCCGACCGGTTGGTGGGAGCACTGCTTCAGCATGGTCGGCGCCTGGGGCTATACGAAGCCCGAGCGTTGCGCCCCGGCGAGTCTTCTGACGTCGAAACTGGCGCGAGTCCGCACCTGGGGCGGCAACGTCCTGGCCAACTATGGGCCGCGGCCCGACGGCGAGATGCCCGATTGCTTCTACAAATCCATGGAAGAAATGAAGGCCTGGATGGCCCACAGCGGCGCATCGCTCGTCGGCGTGCAGCCTGGGCCCTATCCGGATCGCTGCAACGTTCCGGTCACCGTGCGCGGGCAAACCTGGTTCGCGCACTTGCTGCCCAAGACCTCGGACGGTCCGGCCTCCGAGGGCACAATCGTGCTCACCGGTGTTGCCCGGCCGAAGAGGGCGGCGATGCTCGCCACGGGAAAAGAACTCATTCTGAACGATGCCGGCGACAAGGTCACGATCGAAGCCCCCCAGGGACTTCGATCGAATTCGGTCGATGTCGTTGAAGTGACCTGGTGAAGCGAAATGCACAGCGGGAGGACGATCATGCACACACATTATGATCGCAGGGTTTTCTTGAGACTCGGAGCGGCCGGCGCTGCGGCGTGGGCTGTTGGCGGAACGACGTTTGCCTCCGAGGTAAGACCTCTGGAAACAGTCCGCGTCGGTTTGGTGGGGATCGGCGGACGCGGGACGGTGCTATTGAAGATTCTGCTGGGCCTCGAAGGAGTTCAGGTCAAGGCGGTTTGCGACATCATCGAGGACCGCGTCGTCAGGGCGCAGGGTCTGGTGACTGCCGCGGGACAGGCCAAGCCCAACGGATACTCACGAGGCGATACGGATTTCCAACGTCTGTGCGAGAGCGAAGAGCTGGATCTGGTCGTCAACGCGGTTCGGCCGTGGAAGTGGCATACGCCGATCTCCGTCGCCGCGATGAACGCAGGCAAGCACACCGCCACCGAAGTCCCCGCCGCCGAAACGATCGAGGAGTGCTGGCAACTCGTGGAGACCGCGGAAAAGACCCGCAGGCACTGCGTGATCCTGGAGAACTGCTGCTACTTCCGTAACGTGATGCTCGTCCACCACATGCTGCGAAAGGGCCTGTTCGGCGAGCTTCGCCACTGCGAGGCGGGATACCAGCACTACTACCAGAAGGTCGGTCTTGGGGCGCCGCGTTCGGCCGACCCGCTCGTGCAGACAGGCAACAGCTATCCGACCCACGCGATCGGCCCGGTCGCGCAATGGATGGACATCAATCGTGGAAACCGCTTCGACTACCTCGTCTCCATGAGTGCCGACGGTACGCGAGGCAATCCCGGCGCGGACATCAACACGAGCCTGATCCGCACCGTCAACGGCCAGACGATCACGCTCTACTACGACACGAAGTTGCCCCGGCCCTACGACCTCATCTACCGCGTCCAGGGCACGCAGGGCATCTACTCGGCCACACTGGACCAGATCTACATCGAGGGTCGCAGTCCCAAGAACCAGACCTGGGAGCCGATGGATGAGTACTACAAGCAGTACGAGCACCCGCTGTGGAAGGCCTGGGGCGAGAAGGCCCTCTCGCACGGTGGCCACGGCGGCGCAGACTGGCTGACGCTGTATCGCTTGATCCAGGCGTTGCGAACCGGCGCGGCCCCCGATATGGACGTGTACGACGCCGCGACCTGGAGTTGCATCACCGAATTGAGCGAGAAGTCCGTGGCCAAACGAAGCAGTCCCATGGACTTCCCCGACTTTACGCGAGGCCGCTGGAAGACGACTCCGCCCATCGGAATCCTCGGCGCATAGATTCTCCTACCGAATCGAAGTCTTGCAGCGAACCGGGCCCAACAAGCCGGATTCGAGCAGGGGAGAGTCTTTCGTATAAGGGTTCCACGTGGTCCAACTCGTCCGTTTCTCAGGCGGCAACGACTGGTCGCCGATCAAGCGGTTCGGCCAGAGGTTGGCGACGGTGATCTCCAGGACGTTCTCGCCGGGCTTGGCCGCGTCGGTGATCTCCACCTGGAACGGGGCTTTCCAGAGAACGCCGAGGTCCTTGCCGTTGAGCTTCACCTGCGCCATGACTTCCACGCGGCCCAGGTCGAGCTGCCATCGTGATTTCCCAACTCTGGCCGGATCCAGCATGAACTGCGTGCGGTAGGTAGCCTGTCCGCTGAAATGTCTCACGCCTGGTTCCAAGTGCTTCGACCAATCGACGAGCGTATCGAGGACGATCCTTTCCGGCGCGCCTCGCTGCGGCTCGAATCGGACTTCCCACGGGCCGGCGATCTCGATCTCCAACGAAAGACCCTGCGAGGCCTCGCGAGGGGCGATCCTCCTGCCGAGCGGCTTCTTGTTGAAGACCACGAAGACCGAGTCGCAAGGTTCCAAAGACAGTTCCAGCCGCGTGCGTTTGTCCTTCACGACGGACCGCCCGGCGGAACGCGCCCTGCCTGTCATCGGGTCCCAGATCTCAGGTTGTTTTCCCGTGACACGAAACGCGCAGTTCGCTATGACCGCCTGATCGGATGGATTGGCGACGAAGTAGATGTCGGCGTCGCCGTCGCGACGATGCGTGTATCGCAGATTCACGTCGGACTCGAAGTCCGGCGGGACGCCCATCTTGCCAAGCACTTCTGCGACCAGATCGTAGTCGCAGTACAGATCGGGGTACTGTTGCGACCCGCTTGTCGCCTCGATCCTGCCCCAGGGGGCCATGCCCATCTCGCCCAGTTCCATGGTCGCCTGCCAGGTTGCCCCGTCCGATTCGGCGCTCTGCCATTGATGATCCGTCGGAAGGGTCAACGCACGACCGTCTTTGAAGCGGATGACCAAGGCTCCGATCAGGCCCGCCGGATTGGGCGACTGCCCCCCGTTCTCTGCGCGGACGTTCAACACATTGTCGCCGGCTTTCAGGTCTTTCGTGAGATCGAAGGCATAGAATTGTTTGAAGCTCTCGCCTTGTCCGACCGACTTGCCGTTTACCTGCAGTTCGAATGCGTTGTCGGCGGTGAGCAGAATTGTCGCCGACTCGACCTGTGTATTTCCTTCGAGCGTGAACGTCCGACGGAAGAACCTTGCGCCCACCGGGGCGCTGGCAGCCGGGTTGCCCTCCGAGTGCCAGATCCAGCGGGCGCTGGCAGGCAGAGACAGTGACTTGGATTTGCGCGGTGCGGCCGGCCTTGTCGCGATGGTACGCCCTTTGCCCACCCGACGCTCCGCAGGCTCATCCGAGAGGGAGTCAGACGCCCACAACTGGGCGGACAAGTCCTGGATCTCCCGGTCGCATTGGGGGTAATCGGTCAGGCCGGGGACGCTGATCGGGGCCGGGCCGACCACCGTCGCGCCGGCTTTGACCAGGTCCCGGATCTTGCGGAGCAGTTCTGGGGTCATGGTTTGGAGATCGGACAGGACCAACACCCGATAGGCGGCTCCACTTGACAGAACCACCTGTCCGTTCTTGACGGTGCTTCCGGCCAGAAGCGTCTCCGGGGCGCAGCCGTCGAAGTTGTAGCCCTTGCGGTCACGGAGAGGCCCTGATCCGTACATCGCAGAGGCCGGGGGGCGAAAGACATGCGGCGCGCCCTCGGGCGCCAGGTAGCAGATGTCCGCAACGGTTTGACCTCGTTGCAGTATGGCCTGGCAACGTGCGAGATACCGATGCCAGGCGCCGATCATCGGCCACCAGGTTTGGGTTCGTTCGTAATGGACGCCGTAGGGGCCCATCGTCATGCCGGGTTGGCGGTCGAGCCAGGGTTGGTGTGCGAAACGGTGGAAGACCAGACGGTTGATCCCCATGCAGAAGGCCCAGTCCGCCTGTCGCTTCATGTTTCCCGGATGGAGTCGCCAGGCTTCCTTGCTGTCGGAGGTGAAGGCCTCGGCTGCGACGATCGGTCGGCCGAGCGTGTGGGCGATCGAGGTCGCCTCGATGCAACTGAATGCCGAATCGAAGCCATAACCCTCGGCCCAGAACTCGCACATCGGGATGTCCGCGACGCCGCCGAGACTGAGATCCGAGCAGGGATTCATATCGTAGGGCTCGATGGAGAGACCGAAGCCATGCTTGCCGCCAAGAGCCTTGAGACGCTGGGCGTGGTTCTCGATCACGAGTTCCTGGGCGGTTTGTCGCAGGTCCCAGAGGAATCGCTCGGAGACTTCGAGGCTCTCCACGACCCGACCTGTCATCGCAGGAAGATACCGCAGCGGGTCGTAACCGCGTCGTCGTTGAAACTCGCTGCGGAACTTCTCGCTCCAATTTTGCGAGCCCATCTCCCAACTGTCGATGTGGAGCATCGTCCAGCCCGTCTTGCGGTCGGTGGGACGTGGCCCGATCTCTCGCAGCAACGTGCCGACGAAAGCGTCGAAATGAGCATCGAGGGCCGCCGGGTCGAACTTATCGCATTCGAAACCGAGTCCCGGCTGCGGCGCAGGTCGTGTGTTCGCGCCGGTGGTCGTTCGGCCGAAACGAAGAATGGTCCAGTCACCCGCAGGGACATCCCACGCGAGCCGCCCGTTTGGATCGAGGCGATCGGTCAGGTCCAAGATGCGGTCTCGCGCGATTGCCGGGAGCGTCGGGTCCTTCGCCGGCGCGGGCATGAAGGGTTTGACGCCGGGTTGCGACGAATACGGCGCCCGCACGTACAGGGCCTTGTCGTCCAGGTCGGTAATCCCCGGTCCGTCCGGCGGAGTCGGAAACGCCAGCACCGCGACATCCCGGTAGAATCCGCTCCGCAACGGTTCCAGTTCCGGCGGCACGGGACCGAAGAAGGGCGGACGAGGTTTCGGCTGCGGCAGGATTTCGTTGAACCGCCGCCTGCCGGTCACTTTGGTTTCGCTGGCAACGAGGTGCTGCATGGATTGTTCGACTTTGACCCAGGGGCCTCCGCTGCCGGTCCAGCCGGGGCCGGCATTGAGCGTCATCTGCAGGCCCAGACGCTCGGCCTCGGTGACGGCGTGCTTGAACAGGGCCCGCCAGGGTTCGCTCATGAATCGGACCGGGCCTCTCGGAACGCCGACATCGACCTCCATCAGGATCACCCCGCCGATGTCGGCCTGCTTCATGGCCTCCAGGTCCGCGGTGATCCCTTCGCGACTGAGATTGCCATCCATGAAGAACCAGTAAACCCATGGCCGGGCGGAGGCAGGGGGCTCGCGGAAGTCCACCGCAAGATCACGAGCCCAACATCTTGAATAACCGAGCAGCAAAAGGAGCAGAACCCCTCCCTGAAACAGCTTGCCCGAGAATCTCGAATCATGGAAATGGCGGACGACTTCACGGAGCCGGCTTATTCCCTTCATCCTCTGTGTCCTTTGCGGTTAGACAGTTCTCTTCGACAGTTTCTTGCGGGCTTCCTCCAACCAGTCGTTCGGGATCGCAGCGTAGGGGCGGAAACGTTCCATGCCCCCTTGTTCCTCGCTGTGGAGCAGAGCCCGGTGCAGACCCAATTGATTCGCGATGGGCGAATCGATCAGATTGCTCGAATCGGCCGTACTCATCTGGAACAGCACCCGATGGTCAAACTCGTGGATCGTCGCGCGATCAAGGGTCCGTTCGAGCGTGCTGAGCGTGTTGGCCCACACCAACGTGTGGATGCCGACGGGGGGGCCTTCGCGCAGCAGGTCGGCGAACTGCACGTCACAGCGGGGTGCCGCTTCCTCATCGCGAGAGAGGCTGAACATGTCTTCGCTACGGCGAAGCATTCGGTATCGCTGCAAGCCGAAGATCATCAGGAAGACAGAGGGATCGTCGTGCCGGCTCTCTTGAATCCTCGCATCGGCCTGGCGCGCCAGTTCGGCGATCTCATCGACGACCTCGTGCCACCCGACGTTTCGGCATTCGTGCGGAATCGCGTTCACGATTCGTTGGAACGCTCCGATCCCACCCGAATCGGGCGTACTTCCATCCAGAATGAGAAAACGGGCCGCGGAGGGAGGGAGTTGCGCCGCCAGGCTCAGGATTGCCGCGCTCATCAGGTTTTTTGCAAGGTCCTCCCGCTGACCGATGACCAGGACGTTCGAACCGCTCTGGCGGCGAAATACGACTGCGGTAGGTTCTTTGATCGTCACGGGAGCGCCCAACCAGATTCGCGGGGCGGTTCCATCCAGTTGGACGCGGCCATCCAGACAGGCCTCCAACTGGCGGTTTTCGCGGATGTCTGCCGGTGCGCTGCCCTCGAAGACGATCGCCGGTTCGGGCGCAGGCAACGCATCCGTGGTTTCTGTACGTCTTCGAATTTTCTCCAGGTAGTGGTCGCGGGTCGTGTCGGCCAGCCAGGCGGTTTGGAAGGGGCTGTTGCCGGCAAGCCGGCCGCCGGCGTCGTTGTAAATCGCCTCGCCCGGTCGAGAGAGCAGGCGGGCCGCCATATTGTCGTCGTCGAGGATCAGTTGTGAATCCGCGTCCGAGCACTGCAGGGCAATTCGCACGGCCATCTGGCCGATCGTGCTGCGGGCCAGGCCGAAGACTCCGCCCAGCGTCTGAGAACCCAACACCACATGGATGCCGAACGCGCGGCCCTGGCGAACGAGTTGCTCGAGCAAGACCGCCGCATCCTGGGCGAGTTTGTCGTCTTCGGCGAAGAAGACCTGAAATTCGTCCACAATGAGCACGGTGCGCGGCATGGGTTTGCCGGTTGCTTTGCGATAGCCGGCCAAGTCCTGGACCCCCGTCTGTCGGAACAGGTCGCCCCGGCGGGTCATCTCCACGTCGAGTCTCTGCAGGATGCTCAGGCCGAACTCACGGTCGCTCTCGATCGCGATTGCGCGGGCGTGAGGCAGACGATTCGTCGCGTAGGTCTTGAACTCGACGCCTTGTTTGAAGTCGATCAGGTACAACTCGACCTGGTCCGGCGCATACCACAAGGCCAGATTGGTGACCATCACATGCAGGAGAGTCGATTTCCCCGACCCGGTCTTTCCGGCGATGAGCATGTGCTGGGCGACCCCTCGGCCCAGGGACAGGTACTGCAATCGAGTCGCGCCTGTGCGGCCCAGCGGAACGCGAAGTTCCTCGCTGCTGTCGAGCGACCAGAACTCCTCCTCGGTCGGTGCGATCGCGGTGAAGGGGACTTCAACCCTCGCGGAGGCGGCGCCGGCTTTGCCGATGACGTGCATGGCCTCAGTCAGAGTCGCTTCGTCCGGCGGCGTGTCCAGGACAAGCGGGAACTGCCTGAGGACTTCGTCCCTCCAGACGAATCGTTCGTCCTCATACACCAGGTGTATGCTGGCGGCACAGATGTCTCGCATGTCCACGCCGCTAGGCAGATCGGCCCGCGTGTCGTAAGCGATCAGAGTATGGACGCCGCAGCGGGGACCGCTGTGAATGATACTGCTCAGGCGTCGGGCGGTTTCTTCACTGAAATTGCGGGGGAAGTCGGCGATCACGAGGAACCGATAGGGTTCCGCCAGTTCGCCGGCTTGGCGGTTGTACTGTTCGATGG
>JAGPGT010000207.1 GCA_018055905.1 Phycisphaerae bacterium | reverse complement strand
TGCAGGAAGCTGTTTCCGTGGGTGCGAGGCATCTTGCTGTTTACCTGCGCGATCACGTAGCGGGCGTTGGCCGCCGCGGCCTGGACGATATCCACCGAAACGCCGAGACTGCACAAGCCGTTCACATCCGGCGGTGCCACCGAGATCAGGGCCACATCGACCGGGATTCGCCCCGTCTCGAATTCCATCGGAATCTCCGACAAAAAGATCGGCGTATAGTCCCCGATCCCCTTCTCCAACGCGTCCCGCACGTTTTCCGCGACGAAAAAGCTGTTCATCTTGAATTTCTCGCGGTACTTCTCCTGCACATACGGCGCCCGGCCCATCGTCAACAGGTGGACAATGTGGGCGTCGTAAATATGCTCGGAGTGCTCCACCAAGGCATCGACAAGGTGCTGCGGCTGAGCACAGCCCGTGCCAATGAAGACATTGTAACCCGACTTGATGAGTTTCACGGCCGCGGCAGCGGTCTTGATCTTGTCCTTGTGCTTTGATTTCCAATCGAATTCGTGCATGTTATTTCTTTTCCAGACTGATTCGAGCATCCACGGCGATCGCGGTCGTACCGGGTCGCCCCACTACGTACGGGTTGATATCCATTTCCTTGATCTCGGGGAATTCGGTCACGAGCTGGGAAACCCGCTGTAATCCCTCCGCGATCGTTTCGATGTCCACGCCTTCCTGACCTCGTACCCCCTGGAGAATCTGATACGTCTTGGTGTTCACCAACATCTGCTTGGCCTCTTCTGCGGTCAAAGGCGCCAGGTAGAACGAGACGTCTTTGAGCACCTCGACCAAGACACCGCCCATGCCGAACATCATCAGCGGGCCAAACTGCGGGTCCCGGTGCATGCCCAGGATCACTTCTTTGCCGCTGGTACGGACCATCTCCTGTACCAGAACGCCCAGGATCTTGGCGTCGGGCTTCTTTTTGGGAATTCGATACATCATCAGGTCAAAGGCGTCTTTTACCTCCTGCTCGCTCTTGAGGCCCACCTTGACGCCACCGACGTCGGATTTGTGCAGAATGTCCGGCGACCAGATCTTCAATACGACCGGGTAACCGAGCTGCTGGGCGATGCTTGCGGCTTGATCGGCCGTCGTGGCGATCGAACCTCTCGGCGTCGCGAAACCGTACGCTTCGATGATGTCCTTGGCTTCCGCCTCGCCAATGTCGAGCAGGCCTTGTCGCAGGTGCCGCTCGACGATGCTCTCGACCTTGCGGCGGTTGACGGAGAACAGACGAACCACCCGCTTGGGCCTGGCCTTCCACCGTACGTATTCCGACATCACGTAGAGTGTCGCCACCGCACTTTCGGGAGAGTCATATTGAGGAACACCGCCCTTACGTAGAACCTCAATCCCCGGCTGAACCTTGGCGGCGCCGAGGAAACAGGCCAGAACCGGTTTGCCCTTCTTTTTGGAGATCCTCACGAGCGCCTCGGCGGTCTCCTTGCTCTGGGTCATCGCCTGCGGGGTCAGCAGTACGACCGCCGCATCGACGTTCGGATCATCCAGCGTGACGTCGATCGCATACTCGTATCGGTCGGCCAAGGCGTCGCCGAGCACGTCGACGGGATTGTGCACGTTGGCGGCCGCCGGTAGCTTCTCCGCCAGTTTCTTCTTGGTCTCGTCCGTCAGTTTGGCGAAGGTCAACCCCTTCTGCTCGATCGCGTCGGCGGCCATGATGCCGGGCCCGCCGGCGTTTGTGATGACCGCCACCTTAGGCCCTTTCGGCAGCGGCTGGTTGGCGAAAGCCTGGGCGAAATCAAATTGCTCTTTGATCGACTCACAACGGATCACACCGGCCCGACGAAATGCAGATTCGTACGCGACGTCTCCGCCGGCCAGACTGCCTGTGTGAGACGAAGCAGCCTTGGCGCCGGCGGCAGTGCTGCCGGACTTCATCAACAGAATCGGCTTCTTCTGGGAAATCAGCTCGGCTTCCCTCACGAAGGCGTTTCCGTCTTTGATGTTCTCGAGATAGCCGGCGATCACCTTGGTCTCCCGCTGGGCACCGAAGGTCTCGATCAAATCCAGCTCGTCAACGTCGGCCTTGTTGCCGATGCTGACCAGACTGCTGAAACCAATGCCGTTGGCGTTGGCGGTGTCCAGAATCGCCGCCAGTAGGGCACCGGACTGAGAGATGTACGCGATTCCGCCGGGAACCGGAAGGTCGCCGCCGAAACTGGCGTTGAGCTTATGGGAGGGAGAGATCAGACCCAGGCAGTTGGGACCGATGAATCGAATCCCCGACCGCCGGGCAATCTGAATGATCTCCTCTTCGAGTTTCTTGCCTTCGGGTCCCACTTCCTTGAAGCCCGCAGTAATGATGATGACGGATTTGACACGGACTTTCGAACACTCCTCCAGCACACCAGCAACGTACTGGGCAGGCACAATCACAATCACCAGATCCGGCGTCTCGCCGATCGAGGCCAGATCCGGGTAGACCTTGAGCCCGTCGATTTCCTCGGCTTTGGGATTAATGGGGTAGATCTTTCCCGCGTAGCCACCTGCGACCAAATTGGCCAAAATCTCGTATCCCACCTTGCCCTTCTGGCGGGACGCCCCGACGATCGCAACCGACTTCGGGTTGAAAAACGTTTGAAGACTCATGCCGTTGTTCATCCTTTCTTAAGCAGGATCGCTCAGAAAAGTCGCCGATTTTATGAATAGTTTCGGCCGACTGCAAGACTTTTTCAAGACGGGCACTGGATTCGAAGGCCGGGCGGCGCCCATCAAAATCATCTCCGACTGCTGGGGTGCGATAACAAAAACACTATTCTATAACCTTTCGTGCCTCGGATTCAAAGAAAAAATACGGCTTCTGAGACGCGGATGCATCCGCGGCGGGGTTCAATGCCCTGTCGTACGCTGTCGGCGGTTGCCTTAGAGGCCTCCATCTGGTAAAATAGGATAGATTCCGGCCAAGGCCTCGACGGAGGGCCGGTATGCGTTTTTCATCGAGTGGGGCTGTGCTGCAAAGTCCGATGGCGGAGTGCCTGATGAGATGGTTGTCGATTCTATGTCTGGTGGGCATCGTGTCGCAGTGCGGTCTCGTTGCGACACCGGTCGCGGCGGCGGACCCCTCCATCCTGTGGATCAACGAAATCATGGCGTCCAACAGTTCCTCGACCAAAGATCCCCAGGGACACTATGACGACTGGATCGAATTGCACAACCCCGGCGAGGCGGCGATCGACGCTGCCGGCCTGTATCTGACCGATAATCTCTCCGAGCCCACCAAGTGGCGGATTCCGACCGATCGCCCTGCCCTTACGATCATACCCCCAAAGGGGTATCTCCTCGTCTGGGCCGATGGGGATGTGGCCGCCGCGGGTCTGCACGCCGGGTTTCGACTGAGCGCGTCGGGCGATCAGGTCGCCTTGTACGCCTCCGATGGCGTGACCCTGATCGACAGCATCGAGTTCGCAGAGCAACGCCCCGACATCTCCTTCGGCCGGGACTCCGTTGATCCCTCGCAGTGGCGATATTTCGGGCTGCCCACGCCCGGCGCGGCCAATACCGCCCCCTATCTCGGGCGGGTTGCGGATCTGGGGTTCAGCCACAGTCGCGGCTTCTATGACGATCCGTTCCTCGTGGCCATCACGACGCAGACAGCCGACGCGAAAATCTACTACACAATCGACGGTTCCTCTCCCTTCGATCTCAGGACCGGCCTGCCTGTCGGAACGCCCTACTCCGGCCCGATCGCGATCACGACAACCACCTGCCTGCGGGCCGGCGCCTCCAAACCCGGCTGGCTGTCCACCAAGATCGTCACCCATACCTACATCTTCCTGAATGATGTCATCAATCAGGCCACGAATCCCCAGACCGGGGCCCAGGTCACCCCGACCGGGTACCCAGCTTCCTGGGGTTCCGTCACAGGCGACTACCAGATGGACCCCGACGTCGTCGGCCCAAACGGCAAGGACCGCTTCAATGGCCTCTACGCGCAAACGATCCGCGACGACCTCAAAGCCGTGCCGACCATTTCCCTCGTGATGGCCAAGGACGACTGGTTCGGCTCCAAGGGAATCTACATCAACCAATCGCAGGACGGAACCGAACGGGTCGCGTCGCTTGAGTACATCGACCCTGCCACAGGCGACACGCTCCAAGCCAATTGCGCCATCGCCATGCAAGGCGGCGTCACCGGCGGCGGCACCAGTCTCCAACGATGGAAGACCTTCAAGCTCTCCATGCGACCTCGCTTCAAGACTCATACCGACGACGGTTTGCCCACAGGCGGCCCCTCCGAATTGGAGAATCGCCTGTTCCCCGACTCGCCTCTGACGAGCCTGAACACCGTCGTGCTCGACGCGGTCCTGAACCACTCCTGGCTCCACGGGACTGATTCGAGTCAGCGCGACACAGCGACGTACATTCAGGACCAGTACGTCGCGGACCTCCACAATGCGCTCGGCGGTCACTCGCCCCACGGCGGCTACGTCCATCTCTACCTCGACGGGCTCTATTGGGGAATGTACTACCTTCACGAACGGCCGGACCATGCCTGGGCCGCCCAGACCTTCGGAGGCGACGCGAGTGAATACGATGCGATCAAACACGGCGCCGGCGGCGTCATCAACAATGGTGTCAGCGGCAGCGCATCGACCCGCTACAACGCCATGGTCGCCGCAGCCAATGCGGTTGCGTCCGACCCGACCAGCGACGCCAAGTATCAGGCCCTCTGCGATCTCCTCGACGTCGAGGACTTCATCGCCTATCTGCTGGCCAACTGGTACGCCGGCAACCACGATTGGCCCGCCAAAAACTGGTACGCCACCCATCGCAACACGCCTGATGGCAAGTGGCGGTTCCATTCCTGGGACGCTGAACACACGACCGAAGGCACAAACAGCGTCGGCCAGAGTCCTTCCGATCTCCACGCCAAACTGGCGGGCAATGCGGAATACCGCATGCGGTTCGCGGACGCCATCCATCGGAGCTTCTTCCATGAAGGACCGCTCACGTATCCCGCAGCCGCCGATCTGTACAAGGTCCGCATGGACCAGATCGATCGCGCGATTGTCGGCGAATCCGCCCGCTGGGGGGACAACCGCCGCCCGACCAACCCGTACACGCGCGCCGACTGGCTCAATACGCAGAACACCAAACTGGCCAGCTTCTTCCCGACCCGAAGCAACCAGGTCCTCGCCTCGCTCAGGAATGCAAACCTGTATCCACAGGTGGCAGCACCCGAATTTCGCATCGACGGCGCCCTTCAGCATGGAGGGCACGCCGCCATTGGATCGGTCCTCTCGATGACTGCGGGAGCAGGAGACATCTGGTACACACTGGACGGCACGGACCCTCGCGTGCCCGGCACCGTGCCAGGCGTCAGCAGTTCCACGATCCTCGTGGCCGAAGATGGGCTAAGGCTGGCGATGGTCCCGACCGGACCCATCGACGATGCGTGGAAGAGCGATCCGATGTTCGCGTCGGGCACCTGGCAGATCGGCTATGGCGGCGTCGGTTACGAGCGGAGCACCGGATACGAGAGGTACTTCTCGATTGACGTGCAGGCCGCGATGTATGGCAAGAACGCGACCTGCTATATCCGCATACCGTTCGTGCTCGATGCCGGAGTGCTGAAGGATCTCGCTTCGCTCACCCTGAACGTTCGGTATGACGACGGCTTCATCGCCTACCTCAATGGTGTGGAGATTCAACGGGTCAACTTCAGCGGGGTCCCGGCGTGGGACTCCAGAGCCACCGGAAGCCACTCCGACGTGGACGCGGTGAACCTGGAGTCATTCGATGTCGGCAGCCACATCGGTCTTCTCCGCGCGGGCGGCAACGTACTGGCGATTCAAGGGCTGAACGAATCCCCCACCAGTTCCGACTTCCTGATTTCGGCGGAGTTGATCGGCGGCAATACGCCGACCGGCGTCTCCTCCACCGGCGTCGCCCCCACCGCGATCCGATACACCACAACCATCCCCCTGTCGAGCACCGTGGTTGTCAAATCCCGGAGTCTGAGCAATGGCGTCTGGAGCGCGCTAAACGAGGCGGTCTTTGCGGTCGGCCCTGTGGCTCAGACCCTGCGGATCAGCGAAATTCATTATCACCCTTGCGACGATGCGAACGCCGAGTTCATCGAGTTGACCAACATCGGCTCTCAGAGGATCAATCTGAACCTCGTGCGTTTCGCCAAGGGAATTTCGTTCACCTTCCCCAGCTTCGAGTTGCCCGCCGGCGGGT
>JAGPGT010000024.1 GCA_018055905.1 Phycisphaerae bacterium | reverse complement strand
CGATTTTCTCCAAACCTCCCATCTTTGCTATTCATCCGGAGAAATAACACCTCTCGGTGGAAAAACCGTTGAGAACTCGCCGATTGTCGGCTCGAAGGGTGTGTTCGAATCGAAAGGTAACCTCTTGTCGCCGCATGAATTATACGGACCTTCGGCACAATCTGGAAAGAACCGATTCTTCGGCTATAATCGGCGCGTAGCCGGGCAGGGGCCTGGTCAAGGAGAACCTGTGAAGACTCGCGGATATGCCATTTTGATGGTTCTGGCCATTGCCGCCGGGGCAGCCGGCTGCGCTCGGCACGCATCCGTGGCCCCAACGGCCAGGCCCGTTCGAAAGACCGCGCCGACCCAGATGCAATGGGGTCCTGCCGCAGAAGGATTGCAGTGCCGGTTGCGACCGGTCAAACGGACCTTTCCGGCGGGAGAATCCCCGGCCTTCAAGATCGACCTGCGCAATCGCGGCAGCAGGGTGTTCGCGTACTTGCAGAACGAACGAATCCCCCTGGATCGGTTCGCCATCGACGGCTCCTGGCGACCCTGGCCGGATCGAAGGCCGACCCGCGGCAAGGTTCTGGCCTTGGCTCCCGGCGTCGAACTGACCGATCTGCTCGTAACCCTCCCGCCCCACGGCCCATCCCATCTGCCTGCCGGCTTGCACGTTGTCCAGGTCGCGTTCTGCTTCGAGGGGCTGGAAGTCGTCAGTAATCCTGTCGAGATCGAGATCCTCGGCTCCCGCTAGCCCACTGTGGCGGTCGAGCGGCCGATTTGGTATGCTGGCGGCTTCGGCCGCGCGGGTTTGCGACGGCCGGATGGGATGAGTTCCGGAGACAAGCATGGCGCGAACGAGCCTCAAAGACAAACTGACGAAACGATCGGGCTTTGTCGTTCTGGCGGAGTTGACCGGCGGACCGGGTTTCAGTTTCGATCCGATCGAGAAGTTCCTCAAGGGGTATAGGGACAACCCGACCGCGATCCCGGCGGAATTCGATTTCGCCGCGGTTACGTTGCCGCAAAGCCCCGGCGGCGTCGCCAATATCGAGCCGGCCGGCGTGATCGCCGCATTTCAGGGCAAGGGCCTCATGGATGGACTCGACGTGGTGCCGCACGTGACGTGTAAGGATATGAACGCCGACGCGATCGTCAGCTCGCTGATGACCCTGCGAAAGATGGGCGTGGAGAGCCTGCTGGCTCTCACGGGGGACAAACCGGTGAAAGCGGCGGGCGTCTTCGAGATTGAATCCCTCAACCTCCTGCGACTGATCCAGAAGATCAACCACGATGCGATCCTTGCGGCCAAGCCGCAATCGCTCGGTCAGGTCCGTCGGTTCTTTGCCGGGGCCGCGGTTTCGCCCTTCAAGTACACCGAGCCTTCCCAGATGCAGCAGTACTACAAGATGGAGAAGAAGCTCGCCTGCGGCGCGGGATTCCTCATCACGCAGGTCGGCTGGGACTGGCGCAAGTCGCTCGAACTGTTCCGCTATCTCAAAGAGATCGGCTCGGAGGTTCCAGTGATCGGCAACGTGTACCTGCTGAGCACGCTGACGCCCGCTCCGCGTCTGATGCATGACGGCAAGCTGCCCGGCTGCTTCGTCAGCGACGAGCTGCTGGCCAAAGTCCAGTCCGAGCGTGTGGACGACCACATCGAGCGGGCCGCCCAGCAGGTGGCGATGTACAAATCGATGGGCGCCGCCGGCGTCGATGTCGGAGGCGTCCCCACGTTTGAAATCTTTACCAAAATCCTCCAGCGGGCCGCCGAGATCGGCTCGAACTGGGAGTCGTTCAAAGACAACCTCGGTTGGCCCGCCAAAGACCCCTTCTATCTCTACGACGAATCCGGCGCCAGGGTCCCGCTGATCACGCCGTATCCGACTTTCGGCAAGCGGTTCTTCGACTTCGCGCACCGGGCCATGCTGGACCCCAAGCACCTCGGCTTTCACGCCTTCAAAAAAACGATGTCGGTCCTCGGCGCCGATTCAGGTCAAGGCGCGATCTACAAACTTTTCAACGCGACCGAGAAAGGCTTCAAGTACCTGGCCTTCGACTGCGAAGAATGCGGCGACTGCTTCCTGCCGGAGAATTTCGGCTTGTGCACCCTGGGCGGCTGTGAAAAAGGCCTGGACAACGCCCCCTGCGGCGACGCCACGGTGGACGGCCATTGCGGCAATAACCTCGAACGCCTGTGCACCGGCGAGCGAATCTACGAAGCCGCCGCGTCGGAAGACGACGGCAGCCCCCCTCAAAGTAGGCCCGATCTGCCTTTTTTTGCCGAAGGCAAAGGCCGCGGGCGTCTGCGAACCACAATCAACAAGCCCCGCAACCCGGCCCTGCGGCACACCTCCTCCATCCTCAACTACCTGTTTGGGAGAGACCACACGATGAAAAACGCGCTGATCTCCATCGGCGAATCGATCCATGCCTCCATCCCCAAGACCGGCCAGATCATGAAGGACCTACACGCTCTGGGCAAAGACGCGTACACGACGCCCAGCCCGCAGCTCGAGTATATCCGCGCCCTGATTGAGTCGCAGGCCAACGACGGCGCGGACTATATCGCGATCAACCTCGACGCCTTCGGCGAGCAGAACCCCCAACAGGCGGTGGACATGATGGTCCAGTATGTCCGCCTCGTGCACAAGTGGGGTCGCGGTGTGCCCGTCTGCATCGACAGCAGCAGCGACGCGGTCCTGGTCGCGGGCATCAAGGAATGGTACAACACCAAGGATAGGGTCCAGCCGCCTCTCGTGAATTCCATCAAAGTCTACACGATGGACAAGATGATGCCGCTGAAGAAAGACTACGACTTCTCGTTCGTCGGCCTGTTGGTCAGCGAAGAGAAGGCCACCGGTCCCGGCGGGTCGCACTCGGTGGATGAACTTTACAGTCTGGCGAAACAGCTCTTCGACGCCGCGATGCGCCACGGCTTCAAACCCGAGCAGATTTTCTTCGACTCGACCGTTTTTCCGCTGGCGATCGACATGCCGATGGAGCCCGGCGTCCCCGGCTACACCTACCGCACGTTCGAGACGATCAAGAAGATCAAGAGTGATCCGCGGATGAAAGGCGTCCACTGCTCGCTGGGCATCAGCAACAGCGTACGGGACCTGCCCGCGCGCCGGATCGGCGTGTGCCGGGCGTACGTCGCCAAGGCAATGGAGTACGGCCTGGACGCCGGCATCGTCAACACCGCCCACCAGTACGGCTCGGTCGAAGCCCCGCCCGAACTGCTGGAACTGGTCGACGCCTACGCCCAGCTCGACGGCTCGATGGAAAAGACCAGCAGGGCGATGGAGCTCATGGCCCGGTTCTGCCGCGACAACCGAAAAGCAAGCTGACCGTCACGCGGACAGGCCGCACTTGAGCTGGCGGACCTTGTCGGAGGTGCCGATCACGATCAGGCGGTCGCCCGCCTGGAGCGATTCATTCGGGCCGGGCGAGGTGATTCGGTCCTTGCCTCTTCGGATGCCCACGACCGTCACGCCGCAGCGCTGTCGGAACTGGAGCTCCGCAAGCGTTTTGCCCAGCCAGTTGGAGTCCCGGAAGACCTCCAGCTCCACAATGACGAATCGTTCGAGCTTGTCGGTCGCCTCGCGGCTCTGGGTCCGGTTGATCAGGTCATCGGCCTTCTTGAGCGTCTTGGGCGGGCCCATCAGGACAACATGGTCGCCGGGGTACACCTGGAAGTCGGGGTCCGGTTCGTAATGGACCTTGCCCGCCCGGCTGACCGCCAGGACCGAGGCCCCCGCTTCCGACCGGAGGGGGATGTTCCGCAGACTCTGGCCGGCGAAGACCGAATCCGACCTGACCCGCACTTCCTGAAAGGCCACCGGCCAGTCGACATTCTCCGGCAGGATGTCCGTCGCGTCCATGAGCGCATCGGCCGCCTGCTCGGCGGCGTCGGTGAAGGGGCGCAGCACCACGTGGGCGCCCGCCTGTTTGTACAGCACCGCTTCGTCGGGGTTGGCGGCCGTCAGCGCGACTTTCACGTCGTAGCCCCGGCGGCGAACCAGGTGCAACAACGCCAGGTTGACGTCCTTGGACCGCACAGTGCTCACCACCCAACGGACGTGGTGCATGGGCAACTGTTCGGACAGATCGGGGTCGGCGATGTCGCCGTAGAGGACGGACACCCCGCGGGCCCGCCATCGTTCGAGGGCCTGCGGGTCGAAGTCCACGCCGATGATCTTCATCTTGCGTTCGAGCAACCGCTCGGCCAGACCGCTGCCGTAGTTGCCCAGACCCACGAGGATCGCGTCGGCGACCGTCGTCTCGACCGCGGTGTCGCTGCTGGCCTCGCGGTAGGGGTTCTTTCGCTCGAAGAGCTTCAGCGGTCCGGCCAGGACCTGGTAGAGATTCTGCGAGTAGAGGATCATGTACGTGGAGGCAAAGATCGTCACGACGCCGACCAGGGTGACCAGGCCCATCGTCTGCGGCGAGATGTGTCCCAGCGAGACGCCCAGGGCCGCCACGATCAGGGAGAACTCGCTGATCTGGGCGACCGTTAGACCCGCCAGGAATCCCGTGCGCCGGCGATACCCCATGTACCCCATGATCGCGATCACAATCAGCGGGTTGCCGACGAGCACGAACAGCGAAAGGATCGCGGCTTTGCCGACCTCCGAGCCGACGGTGGACCATTCCAGGCGAGCGCCCAGATCGATGAAGAAAAACAGCAGCAGGAAGTCCCGGATGCTCGTCAGTTTCGAATGGATCGAGTCGCGGTACTCGCTGGGGGCCAGCGACACGCCCGCCAGAAACGCGCCGACCTCCTTGCTGAAGCCCAGCCACTCGCCGGCGGCCGCCAGCAGTACCGCCCAGGCGACCGCGAACAGGATCAGCATCTCCTGCGCGTGGGCCAGACGCGCCGTCAGGCGGGGCAACACGTACCGCATCAGCAACCCGACGAACAGCAACAACCCAAGGCCTTTGCCCGCCATCAGCAGGGAAATCCCCAGCGCCGACTGCCCCGGGGCCAACGGAGCGCCGAACGTCGTCAGCGCCACCAGCGCCAGAATCGCGGCGATATCCTGCACAATCAGAAAGCCCACCGCGATCCGCCCGTGAAGGGCGTCGATCTCCTTCTTGTCCGAGAGCAGCTTGACGATGATGATCGTGCTGGAGAAGGTCAGCGCCACCGACACGTAGGCGGCGCTGACCGCGGTCATCCCCAATGCCAGGCAGACCCCGAATCCGATGCCCGCGGTAAAGACGATCTGTCCCAACCCCGTGGCCAGGGCGACCGGTCCCGTGGTCCGGATCAGACTCAGATCCAGCCGCAATCCTACGATGAACAACAGCAGCGAAATCCCGATGTGGGCCAGCAGTTCGATCTGCTCGTAACTGCGAATCACCCCCAGTACCGCCGGTCCCGCGAGGATCCCGGTGGCCAGGAACATGATGATCAGAGGCTGCTTGAGTCTCTGGCCGACCGCGCCCAGCACCGCAGCCAGGCTCAGAATGACCGCGGTTTCGTAAAACGTGTTGCCCTGTGCAATCGAAAGCATCCTGCTCCCGTTTATGATCCATGACAACCGGCCACCGGCTGGCCCGTGATCAAGCCGCCTGAGGATTCTCGGTCGGAACCGTTTGTGCGACCGGACGACGGTTCGTCCTCAGTCCAAACAGGACCAGGGCGACGCCCAGAACGCCCAGCAGAATTCCGGTCAGCGGACTGGCGTTCGCGGCGCCGTTGAGGAACGGCGCCGCGGCAAGGTACTTGATCGGGACCGAGGCTCCTTCGGCCGGAAGCGAGGCGACGTTGTACACCTTCTTGCGGTCGAAGCCGCCCGTGTAATCCTTGCCGTTGACCGAGAATCGGTACGTGATCCGATAGTTGTAGTCCATCTTGTCCGAAGTCTGGCCGACGATCTGCTCGACCTTGGTGACCGTCGCCTGCGTCGGCGTCCCGGCCACCTTGACCACGATCGTCTGCACCCCCAGAATGACCAGGAGGGCTCCCACCCCCATCAAAATGAATCGGCTTGATGTGTTCTTTTTCACAAGACGTCCTTTCACCAACACTAGGGCCCACCAAGATTTCGACATCTTGCCGGGGCACTGCACCGTCGGACAAGTCGTCGAGGATTCAACAGCGGCTGTATTTTACTTGCCCCGGTTGTGATCCAGCCAGAGAAACCTTCGGACACCCTGCGAGACCACCCGAGCAAAGGATCGGTAGGGGACGGCCCCGGGAGGGCTCTACAGCCATTTCTTCTTTTTGAAGACGACGATCTGCACGGCCACCAGCAAGATCAGGATCAGGACGAACACGAAAAACGCGGACTGGTTGTCGCTGCCGGGGATGCCGCCGAGATTGATGCCGAGCAGGCCGGTGAGAAAACCCAGGGGAAGAAAGACCGCCGCCACGAGCGACAGGACGTACATCCGCGAGTTCAGTTGTTCGGAGAGCCGGTTGACCAGTTCCTCCTGCGTCACGGCGGCCCGGTCCCTGGCGGAATCGAGATCCTCGATGCAGCGGACGAGACGATCGGTCGCTTCCTTGAGGCGCAGCCGGCTGTTCTCGCTCAACCAGGGGACCGTCTCGGCCTGGAGCTTGGTCATCGCTTCTTTCTGAGGGGCCAGGTATCGGCGCAGCGCGATCGCCTCGCGGCGGATATCGGACAGCGAGGTCCGCAGCGTGCGGCTCTCGGACGTGATGACTTCCTGCTCCATCTGGGCGACGCGATCCTCGACGTCCTCCACCGCGTTTTCCATTCCCGAGATCAGGCGGTCGCACAGATCGACGATGAACTCCCCGGGGGTCTTGGGGCCTTTGCGATCCTCGAACGCGGCGATGAGGTCGGCCTCGAAAAACAGCTTTCTCTTGCGTGTGCTGATAATGCGGGTTTCGTCCAGCCAGACCCGGATGGCGACCATGTCCTCAATGTTGGAGCCGGGGTTGAGGTTCACACCCCGCAAGGCGACCAGCAGCCCGTCTCCCACCAGGGTCGTCCTGGGACGGCTTTCTCCCGTCAACAAGACGGAGGCAGGAACTTCGTGCAGGCCGCTGTTGTCCTTGATCCACGCAATCGTCTTGGGACTGGTGTAGTCAAAGTGGAGCCAGAGCGGGCCTTGCTGGGGTTTCCACTGGGCCAGGTCTTCCCAATCAAGCTTTCTGGCGCCTCCCTGTCCGTCGAGAAGGTAGGCGAATAAAAGTCCATCGGTCGTCATCCGGTCGTCTCCCCAAGAGGCTCCTCCAGCCTTCGGCCTTCCCAAGGCACACCCACCCCGGCAACACCGGCCGAACCCTGGTCGGGTCGCGATGAGAAACGGACCCCACCACGGCCTGTCTGGAAGTACCACCGAGCCGGGCGATTGTCAACAACAAGGGTTTGGCGGATCGGCATTCGACGAGTCCTTCACTTTTTTGCTTGAAGAAAACCCCGCTTGGGGAGTCTATAGAGGTAGAGGCCGGGTCAGTTTCCGGCACTGGACCCCCAGGGGGCATGGAGAAGACAAAAGTGGGCGGCATGGGCCGGGACAATTCGGCGGCCTTGTGGAACGGAACTGCCGACGCGCCGGCGGGCGTCGGCGATTCCGACTCCAAACTGGGGCCGAAAGAGGCGTTCGAACGAATCGTCAAACGCCACATGAAGGACGCCTACCTGATTGCCCTGGGTCTGGTCGGCAACCGGGAGGACGCCTTGGAGCTGTCGCAGGAGGCCTTTTTTCGGGCCTATCAACATTACGACACGTTGCACTCCCAGGGCAAGTTCTTCCCCTGGTTCTACCAAATCCTGCGGAACCTGTGCTTTAGCCATCTACGGAAGAGGCGGCTTCGCAAGGCCAGTTCGTTGGACGATACGCAGTTCGGCTGTCCCGAGCCGCAGGGCAACGACTCGTTTGAGCCCGACGCGATCGCCGAACGCAATGAGGCGAAGGACCGGATCTGGAAGGCCATGGGCAGACTCGACGACAAGCACCGCGAGGTGATCCTGCTGAGACATTTCCGGAACCTGTCGTACGACGAAATGGCCAAGGTGCTCTTCTGCAATCGGGGGACGGTGACCAGCCGGCTGTTCTACGCCCGCCAACAATTGAAAGAGATTTTGGACGACCAGAGAGGTGCCCCGATCGCCCCGCGCGAACCCGGGGAGCCCGTGAAAGGAGGTCAGACGTCATGACCTGCCAGAACTACAGAGATTCCATGATGGCCTACCTGGACAACGAACTGAACGAAGAACACAAGCGAGCCTTCGAGGACCATCTGGCGTCCTGTGCCGACTGCACGCGGGACTTGGCGGAGTTCCGCAAGCTCAAAGCGATGACCGATGGCGTGGCCTTCGTCGAGCCGGAGGACCGCGTCTGGGAACAATATTGGGGCAATGTCTACAACCGGATCGAGCGAGGCATCGGATGGATCCTGGTGTCCGTGGCGGCGATCGCCTTGCTGATCTACGGCGGTTTTGAGGCCATCGAGAGCATCATCCTGGACCCGACCCTCGGGATCTTTCTGAAGATCGGCCTGTTGGCTCTGCTGGGCGGCGGGGTTATACTGTTCGTTTCCGTGCTGCGGGAGCGGGTCTACTTCTGGAGCCGGGACCGATACAGAGACGTCAGGAGATAACGCCATGCTGCTTTCCACAACCGATACGATTGCCGGCAAGACCATCGTCAAGCATCTGGGCCTCGTCCGCGGCAACACGATCCGCGCGCGACACATCGGCAAGGACATTCTGGCGGGCCTGCGAAACCTCGTCGGAGGAGAAGTCACCGAGTACACCAAACTGCTGGCCGAATCCCGCGAGCAGGCGCTGGATCGGATGCTCGAGGAGGCCAAGAGGCTCGGAGCCAACGCCATCGTCGGCATTCGATTCTCCACGTCGGAGGTGGCGGTGCACGCCGCGGAGATCCTCGCCTACGGCACCGCGGTCTTGGTCGAGTGAGCGGAACAAACGCACGCTAGGACGCCCACGCCGGATGCTGCACTGCGTTCGGCAGGACAAGAGATCGAACAGCTCGACGCGGCCCATTCGCAAGCCTGTTCCCCTGCCGGGTTTGGGGTTGAAAACCTCCCTCGTTGCGATTACCTTGGGGCCGATTCGCCCATTCCGGGCGGACGGTTTTCGTAAGTCGGAGGTATTTTGTCATGGGAGGTCATGCCATGCGTGAACATCGCTCCAAAGGAAAGATCCTATGCGCCGCCTCGGTCGCGGTCGTGCTGTTGTCGTCCCTGGCGCAGGGCCAGTGGAAGCCGGCCGACGGGCCCCTGATGACCCGATGGGCCAAAGAAGTGTCGCCCCAAAACGCGCTGCCGGAGTACCCGAGGCCACAGATGGTCCGAAAGGACTGGCTCAACCTCAACGGCCTGTGGGACTACGCCATCAGGCCCAAGGATGCGGCCCAGCCCGAAAGCTTCGACGGTCAGATCCTCGTTCCTTTCCCCATCGAATCGGCCCTCTCCGGCGTGATGAAGCCGGTCGGTCCGGACAACCGCCTGTGGTATCGCAGGACGTTCGAGACTCCCCAAGGCCATGGCTGGGATCAGGAAGGCCGGCGAATCCTGCTCCATTTCGGGGCGGTCGACTGGGATACCACCGTCTGGGTCAACGGTAAAGAAGTCGGCAACCACAGGGGCGGATACGACCCCTTTACGTTCGACATCACCGACGCCTTGAAAGAGAGCGGGACGCAGGAGATCGTCGTGTCCGTCTGGGACCCGACCGACGCCGGCACGCAGCCGCGAGGCAAACAGGTCCGCAACCCCGGCGGCATCTGGTACACCGCCGTCACCGGCATCTGGCAGACCGTCTGGCTGGAGCCTGTGGCTCCAAGACACATCGAAGGGCTCAAACTGACCCCCGACCTGGACAACGCCAAGCTGATCGTGGAGATCGCAACGAAGCTTACGCGAAGCGACAATGTGAAGGTCGAGATCCTCGCCGACGGACAGGTCGTCGCCCAAGCCAACGGCCTCAACCAGATCGAGGTCCAGATCCCCAACCCACGACCGTGGACCCCCGACAACCCGTTCCTCTATGACGTGAGAATCACCCTGGGGCGCTTCAACCTGCCTGTGGTGACCGACCAGGTCATGAGTTACTTCGGGATGCGCAAGATCGCCCTGCAGAAGGACGAGGCCGGCATCAATCGGCTGTTCCTGAACAACAAGCCCCTCTTCCAGTACGGCCCGCTCGATCAGGGCTGGTGGCCGGACGGCCTCTACACCGCGCCGACCGACGAGGCCCTCAAGTATGACATCGAAATCACCAAGCGTCTGGGCATGAACATGGCCCGCAAGCACGTCAAGATCGAACCCGACCGCTGGTACTATTGGTGCGACAAGCTGGGCCTCTTGGTCTGGCAGGACATGCCCAGCGGCGACCGCTACATCGGCAGCCGGGACCCCGACATCGTCCGCACCGAGGAGTCGGCCAAGCAGTTCGAGCTGGAGCTGACCCGCATGATCGAGACCTTCTACAGCCACCCGTGCATCGTGATGTGGGTGCCGTTCAACGAAGGCTGGGGCCAGTTCGACACGCCGCGGATCGTGGACCTCGTCCGCAAACTCGATCCGACGCGGCTGGTCAACAATGCCAGCGGTTGGACCGATCGCGGCGTCGGCGATGTGATCGACATCCACAGCTACCCCGGCCCGGCGGCCCCCCGACTGGAGGCCAATCGTGCCGGCGTGCTCGGCGAGTTCGGCGGCCTGGGCCTGCCCCTGCCCGGCCACACCTGGCAGGCCGAGCGGAACTGGGGCTATCGCAGTTACACGACCCAAGACGAGCTGACCGACGCCTATATCGCCCTGATCAAGAAGCTCCACCCGCTGACCGGCGCGCCGGGTCTGGCCGCTGCGGTGTACACGCAGACGACCGACGTCGAGATCGAAGTCAACGGTCTGATGACCTATGACCGCGAGATCCTCAAGATGGACGCGGCCCGCATCACTGCCGTCAACCAGACGCTCTACACCCCGCCGGAGCCGCGACGCTCGCAGGGCGACAAGCTCATTCCGCCCGCGACGCCCCTGATCGCGTGCGATCCGTACTTTAGCATCTGGTCGCCCGCGGACAATCTGACGGACGAGGACACCGTCCACTGGACGGGCAAGCCCCATCGCATCACCAGCATGGTCCGGATCGACGGCAAGCCCTATCGCATCCTGGGGACCACGCCGGGCAAGGCGCCCGCGTTGAAGCAGACGAGTCTGACCGTCCTGCCCACGCGGACGATCTACACGTTCGAGGGAGCGGGCATTGCCCTGACGCTGACTTTCATGACCCCCGCGTTGCCGCAGGACATTGACCTGCTGTCGCGACCGGTGACGTACCTCACGTACGACTTCCGCGCCACCGACGACAAGAAGCACGAAGTTCAGGTCTACTTCGACGCCTCCGCGGAGTTGGCGGTCAACACAGCCAATCAGCAGGTCGTCTGGGCCTGCGAAGAAGCAGGGGACCTGGCGGTCTGCAAGGTCGGCTCGAAGGATCAGCCGATCCTCGCCAAGCGTGGCGACGACATCCGCATCGACTGGGGATACCTCTATGTGGCCGCTCCGAAAGATGCGGTCGCGACCCGCGCGTTCGCCGGCCGCGGCGCGGTCCAGGGCGGATTCGCCGACAACGGTCTGCAGTCGGCGGTCGCGTCGCCCAACTCTCCCGCCAACGCCGAGGCGATCTGCGCCGCCATGACGCTCAAGCCCCAGACGGTCGCCAAGAAGACCGTCTCCTGCTGGCTCCTGGTCGCCTACGACGACCTTTACTCGATCCAGTACATGAAGAAGAACCTCCGGCCCTACTGGCGTCGCAACGGCTGGGAGGCCGCGGACCTGCTCAAGGCGTCCGCCAAGGACTACACGTCGCTGAATAAAAGCTGCACCGCGTTCGACGAGAAGCTGATGGCCGACCTGACCAAGGCCGGTGGCGAAAAGTATGCCAAGCTGGCGGCGCTGGCGTATCGCCAGTGCTTCGCGGCGGGCAAGTTCGTCGCCGACGACAATGGTCAACCGATCTCCTTCTGCAAGGAGAACCACTCCAACGGCTGCATCGGGACCTCGGACGTGTTCTACCCGATGGCCCCGCAGTTTTTGCTGTTTGGCCCCTCGGTGGCCAAGTCCTTCCTCGTGCCCTTCATGAACTACGCGGCCAGCGAGCGGTGGAAGTTCCCCTTCGCTCCGCACGACCTGGGCCAGTACCCGCACGCCAACGGCCAAGTCTACGGCGGCGGCGAGCGGAGCGAGCAGAACCAGATGCCCGTCGAGGAAAGCGGCAACCTGCTGATCCTCATGGCCGCGGTCGCCCAGATGGAAGGCAACGCGGACTTCGCGGGGCTCTACTGGCCGCAGTTGGAGAAGTGGGCACAGTACCTCAAAGACAAAGGCTTCGACCCCGAGAACCAGCTCTGCACCGATGACTTCGCAGGCCACCTGGCCCACAACGTGAACCTCTCGGCCAAGGCGATCTGCGGCCTGGGCTCGTTCGCCAAGCTCTGCGAAATGCGGGGCGACAAGGCCAAGGCCGCCGAGTACTCCAAGATCGCCAAGGAGTTCGCGGCCCGCTGGGTCAAGGAGGCCGACGACGGCGACCACTTCCGCCTGGCGTTCGACAAGCCCGGCACCTGGAGCCAGAAGTACAATCTCGTCTGGGACCGCATCCTGGGATTGAATCTGTTCCCCGACGAGGTCAAACAAAAGGAGATGGCCTATTACAAAAAGATCCAGAACAAGTACGGCCTGCCCCTGGACAATCGCTCGTTGTACACCAAACTCGACTGGATCCTCTGGACCGCGACGCTCACGCAGAACCGCGCGGACTTCGAGGCCTTGGTGAACCCGGTGTTCTTGTTCCTCAACGAAACGCCCGACCGATCGCCCATGACGGATTGGTACTACACGGACACCGCCAACAAGCGGGGCTTCACCGCCCGCCCGGTCGTCGGAGGCGTGTTCCTTCAGATGCTCTACGACAAAGGCACGTGGAAGAAGTACGCCAGCCGGGACAAGACCAAGGCCGGCAACTACGCCCCGATGCCCAAGCCTCCGGTGATCACGACCGTCGTGCCCACGGCGCAGGATGAACCCGCCCTGTGGCGGTACACGACGCGAAGGCCCGGCCCGGACTGGTTCAAACCCGAGTTCGACGCGAGCCTGTGGCGCGAGGGCAAGAGCGGGTTCGGCACGCGCGAGACGCCCGGCGCGATCGTCAACACCGTCTGGGACACGCGGGACATCTGGCTCCGCCGCGAGTTCATGCTGCCCGAGGGCAAGTACGACAACGTCGGCCTGAACGTCCACCACGACGAGGACGTCGAGGTCTACATCAACGGCGTCCTGGCCATGACCGCCAACGGCTACACCGTCGAGTACGAGGCCTTTCCGCTGACGCCGGAGGGCAAAGCGGCCCTCCAGCCCGGCAAGAACGTGATCGCGGTCCACTGCCGCCAAACCGGCGGCGGCCAGTACATCGACGTCGGCCTGGTGCAGATGGTCGAGCGGAAATAGCGCTCGCAACGATTTGAACAGCAAGCATCGCACAGGGGCAACCACAACGGTTGCCCCTGCCTGTTTCCGCGGATACCTCAGGAAGGAGAAGCGTATGGCATCGCGAATGACACGACGGGACTTCGTCAGAAATTGTGCGGCAGGCGTCTCGCTCTTGACCACGACATCTCTTGTGGCGCAGCAGAGCCCGGCCACCCAGAGCAAGCGGCCCAACATCATTCTCATCGTCGCCGACGATCCGCAGCACAAAGCGACACTGGATCGGATGAAAGCCAAGCTCAAGGCGTTTCAAGAACAAACCAAGGACCCGTGGATTCTCAAATGGGAATATGAGTGATCCCGCCTCGACGGACCCAAGTCGCTCTTGGCGCATGCGATGGATCGGATAGAATGCAGCCCAAAGGTCAAGGAGAAGGCCGAGGGGGCCGTCCCATTCGCCTCCTCGGTGTTCTGAGTCCTGTCGAACCAACAATCGGATCGAGTCTGTAAAGGGGTGACACGATGGCATTGCTGCTGGGATACGACGTCGGAAGCTCTTCGGTCAAGGCGACCCTCATGGAGGCCGGGACGGGCAAGGTGTTCGGGACCGCGACCTCGCCGAACCAGGAGCTGGAGATCCTCGCCAAGAAGCCCGGCTGGGCCGAGCAAAACCCCGAGACCTGGTGGGAGCACGTCAAACTGGCCACCGCCAAGATCCGCGAGCGGACCCAGTTCGACCCGTGGGACGTCAAGGCCATCGGCATTTCCTACCAGATGCACGGCCTGGTCGCGGTCGATCGGTACAAGCGGGTCCTGCGACCGTCGATCATCTGGTGCGACAGCCGGGCGGTGCAGATCGGACAGCAGGCCGCCAAGGCGATCGGCCCGAAGAAATGCCTCAAGAAGCTGCTGAACCTGCCGGGCAACTTCACCGCCTCCAAGCTCAAGTGGGTCAAGGACAACGAGCCCAAGCTCTACTCGCGGATCGATAAGATCATGCTGCCGGGCGACTACATCGCGATGAAGATGACCGGCCAGATCCAAACCACCCCATCGGGCCTGTCCGAGGGGATTCTCTGGGACTATGAGAAAGATGCGCTGGCGGAGTTCGTCCTGGCCCACTATGGGATCTCGCCCGACCTGATTCCCGAGACGGTTCCGACGTTCTGCGTCCAGGGCGAGCTGACCGCCGAGGCGGCCGACGAGCTGGGCCTCAAGACCGCCACGAAGATCGGCTACCGCGCGGGCGACCAGCCCAACAACGCCCTGTCGCTGAGCGTCCTGGAGCCCGGCGAGATCGCGGTCACCGCGGGCACCTCCGGCGTCGTCTACGGCGTGACGGACCAAAAGAACTATGACCCCAAGAGCCGCGTCAACGTCTTCGTGCACGTGAACCACTCCGAGAAGAAGCCCCGTTACGGCGTGCTGTTGTGCCTCAACGGCACCGGCATCCTCAACAGTTGGCTCAAGCACAACTTCGCCGGCGAGGGGATCGACTACCCCCAGATGAACGAGCTGGCGGCGCAGGCGCCGGTCGGCTGCGAGGGACTGACGATCCTGCCCTACGGCAACGGCGCCGAGCGGACGCTCGAAAACCGCGACCTGGGCGCCTCGGTCCACGGCTGGAACTTCAACATCCACAAGAAATCCCACTTCCTTCGGGCCGCGCAGGAAGGCATCGTCTTCGCCCTCCAGAACGGCCTGACGATCATGACCGAGATGGGGACCAAGCTCAAGACCGTCAAAGCGGGCAACGCCAACATGTTCCTCAGTCCGCTGTTCGCCGAGGCCTTCGCGACGGTCACCGGCGCGACCGTCGAGCTGTACAACACCGACGGTTCCCAGGGCGCCGCCCGCGGCGCGGGGATCGGCACGGGCCTCTACCGCGGAACGAACGACGCCTTCGTGGGCCTGGAACCCGTCCGTACCGTCGCGCCCAACAAGCAACTGAAGAAGGCCTACCAAGCCGCCTACGAGAACTGGTTCGAGACTCTGCGCACGCAATTGTGACAAAACCGTTGTGTCGCGGTGTCTGCGGATCTGGCCATGCTAGCGGCTCTCCGCGGCCTTGGCGCGGGCCATCTGGTCGATGGCGACGGCGCCGATGATGATCGCGCCGATCACGACGAGCTGAATGTTGGTCGAGATGCCCAGCAGGGTCAGGCCGTTTCGCAGGAAGCTGATCAGCAGGGTGCCGATGATCGTGCCGACGACCGTGCCCCGCCCCCCGCTGAGGCTGGCGCCGCCGATGACGACCGCCGCGATGACGTCGAGCTCCAGGCTCACGCCCGCGGTCGGCTGGGCGGACACCGTTCGACTGGTCGCGATCATCGCGGCCAGACCGACGAACAGACCCGTCAGCGTATAGATGATCAGCAGGTTGCGGTCGACGTTCACCCCGGCGTGATAGGCCGCCTGGCGGTTGGAGCCGATGGCGTAGGTGTACCGACCCAGCGGCGTGTACCGCAAAATGAAAAAGCCCAACAAGGCCACCGTCAGGAAAATCAGCACGTTCACCGGGATGCTCGCGACGGTGCTCTGGCCCAGGAAGGTGTACGTGGGCACGTCGAACATCATGCCGTCGTTCATCACGTAGGAGATGCCGCGAAAGGCGCTCATCGTGCCCAGCGTGACGATGAAGGGGGGCAGGTGCAGCCGGGTGATCAGGGTTCCGTTGAGCAGGCCGCAGGCAAAACCTGTCGCCAGGCCCGCCAGGGTGCCCAGCCACATCAGGCCCGGCGTCGGCACGATCGTGCCGTCCCGGGTCATGACCAGGCCCGCGACCATGCCGGAGACGGCCATCATCGAGCCGACCGACAGGTCGATGCCGCCGGAGATGATGACCGCGGTCATGCCCATGGCGATGATGCCGTTGACGCTCGAGCGGCTCAGGACGTTGAAGAAGTTCTCGGTCGTCAGGAACGTATCCGGCTCCAGGGCCGAGAGGGCCGCGATCAGCAGGATCAGCGTGCCGAAAGGCAGAAGCTGTCGGATGAATCGATTCATGTACACGCACCTCGGGAAGCGTATCTCGTGAAGCGAAAGAGACCGATCCTCGCCTCACGTTTGACGCTTCCCACTTCACGTTCTTTCTTCCACCGCCGCCAGATGCATCACCTCCTCCGGCGTCGTTTCTTTCGTCACGAGATTGCCGACGAGCCGTCCGCGTCGCATCACCAGGATTCGGTCGGCCACGCCGAACAACTCGGGCAGCTCCGACGAGATGAACAGAATTCCCTTGCCCTCCTCGGCCAGGCGGTTCAAGAGCAGATACACCTCCGTCTTGGCGCCGACGTCGATGCCCCGCGTGGGCTCGTCGAAAATCAGGAACTTCGAATCGGCCAACAGCCATCGGGCGATCAGGAGTTTCTGCTGGTTGCCGCCGGAAAGAGAACCGGCCGGGGCGCGGGGCGACGACCACTTGACCGCGATCCGCGAGCCGACGTCGGCTGCAATCCGGTTCTCTCGGCTCGGCTTGATGAAAGGCCGAAAGCCGATCTGCTCGAGGTTCGGCAACGTGATGTTCCAACTGCAGGGCAGTTCCAGGCACAGGCCCGTCCGTTTGCGGTCCTCCGTCAGGAAGGCGATCCCGTGGCCGATGGCGTCGGCGGGAGAGCCGATGTCCAGCTCGCGTCCTTCCAGCGTCACGACGCCGGCGGTCTTGGGGTCCACGCCGAAGACGGCTCGCGCCACCTCGGTCCGGCCCGCGCCGACCAGTCCGGCCATGCCGACGATTTCGCCGCGACGGACTTCGAACCCCACGTTTTCAATCCCCGCCTCGGACGACAGGCCGCGGACTTGCAGGAGCGTCTCGCCGATTCGGGCCGACCGGCTCGGAAAGAAATCCGTCAGTTCGCGTCCGACCATGTGATGCACGATTTTCGGAATATCCATCGCGGCCGCGGGCTCCGAGTGCACGAGCCGACCGTCGCGAAGGACGCTGACCTCGTCGGCCAACTCGAGGATCTCCTCGAGTCGATGCGAAATGTAGACGATGGACAACCCCTGGGCGCGCAGCCGTCGGACGACTTCGAAGAGCCGTCGGGCCTCGCTCTCCGAGAGCGAGGAGGTGGGTTCGTCCATCACCAGGATCGAGGCCTTTCGTCGCAGGGCCTTGAGAATCTCGACGATCTGGCAATCGCCGGTGGCCAGGTCCTCGACCTTGGCCGAGGGGCGGAGGTCGAAACCATACTGCCGCGCGAGTTCCTCGGCCTGACAGGCCATCCGTCGATGGCTGACCGTCCCGGGCAAAGGCCCTCGCGGCTCGGCGCCGAGGTAGAGGTTCTCGGCCACCGTCAGATGCTCGGCCAGATCGAGCTCCTGGTAGATCATGGAGACGCCCGCGTCGAGGGCCTGGGCGGGATGGGCGAAGACCCGCCGCCGGCCGTAGATTTCGATCTCGCCGGCGTCGGGCGAATAAACCCCCGCGAGGATCTTCATCAAGGTGGATTTGCCCGCGCCGTTCTCGCCCACCAGCGCATGGACCGTCCCTTCGCGAACCGCCAACGTCACGTCCCGCAGCGCCTGGACCGAGCCGAACCGCTTGGAGATGCCCGTCATCCGCAAGGCGATCGGGCGGGTCGTCCGGGACTGCGGATTGTTGATTTGCGATCGCTCAGGCACCGAGCCCTCCGGCTTCACAGTCCACCTTTTCCACCGCGGTTCCCCCGCTTCAGATCTGCGACTTGAGCAACTCCATGATCTTCGGATCGCTCAGGCGTTCGGCGGTGATCAGCTCGACGCCGGTGTCGACCTCTTTGGGCACCGCCTGGCCCTGGAGATGACGCAGGATCGTCCGGACGCCCTCGTAGCCCATTTTGTACGGGTTCTGAATGATCAGACTGTCGAGGTCGCCCTTGCGGAGGCCCTCGACGACCATCGGCCAGGCGTCGAAGCCGACCATCTTGATCTTCTTGGCGGTCGGGTTCTGCTGGAGGATCTGCAGAACCGTCAGCGCGCCGCCGGCGGTGGTGGCGTTGCAGGCGAAAACGCCGTCGATGTCCGCGTTCCGCGTGAGCATGTCCTGCGTCACGTCGCGGGCCTTGTCCATCGTCGGAGGATTCGGATACTGCGAATCCACGATCTCGATCGCGGGGAACTCCTTGCCCAGCGTCTGGCGGAACCCCTGGATTCGCGCGTCCGTCGATCCCGAACCGGGCGTCCAGGCGACCAGAATGATCCTGCCTTTGCCGCCGAGGATCTCGCCCATGCGACGGGCGGCCAGGACACCGCCTTTGAAATTGTCGGTCGCCAGGTACGACAGGTACTTGTCGGTCTCGACGCCGGAATCCACGATTACGCAGGGGATCCCGCGGGCCGCGATCCTCTCGACCGTCGGGGCCAACGCGTGGCGACTGCCCGGCGCCAGGACAATTCCGTCGACCTTTTGGGCCATCATGTCTTCGATGATCTGGTTTTGCCGCTCGAAGTCGGTCTCGACCTCCGGGCCGTTCCAAAGGATGGTGACGCCTTCGTCTTTGCCGGCCTGCTCGGCGCCGTTCCGAACGCCCTTCCAGTATTGCGAGACGATCTCCTTGGGGACAACGCCGATCCGGCGGGTCGGCTGCGGACCCGAACCGCCTTTGCGCAGGATGCCGATCCCGACGAACACGCCTACGAAAACGACGAACAGAACAACCCACAGCACGTTCTTCATGGTCTGCTCTCCTATGTCAATCGGTCCGATCGCGGCCGGTCCGCGACCGGCCGCCGCGGCGATGAGGTTCACAGAATACCGCTTGCGAAGCAAAGATGCAACGGTTGTACGTCCGCGGGGAGCGGGCGGCCGACGGGCCGACGGGGTCAAATTGCAATTGCCGTCCGGGCGGTCGGCCGGTACACTGGGGATTTGAGAATTTTTTGGGTTTGAGGTTCCGATGAAGATTGCATTGGGCACGGATCACGCAGGATACGAATACAAGGAACGGATCAAGAAACACTTGATCGAAAAGGGGCACGAGGTCACGGACTTCGGGACTCATTCGAGCCAGCCGTGCGACTATCCCGATTATATCTATCCGGCGGCTCTGGCGGTCGGTCAAGGCCGGTGCGACCGGGCGATCGTCATGGGCGGCAGCGGCAACGGCGAAACCATCGTCGCCAACAAAGTCCGCGGCGTCCGCTGCGCCGTCGTCTGGAACGAAGAGCTGGCGCGACTGAGCCGCGCCCACAACGACGCCAACGTCATCTCCATCGGCGCTCGCACGGTGTCGATCGAGCTGGCCCTCAAGATGGTCGACGTCTGGCTGGAGACCCCCTTCGACGGCGGCCGGCATACGGAACGTCTCCGCAAACTGGCGGAACTCGACCGCTGCTCGCTGTAAGTCCTCGCACCCCAGAGTGCCTAGAAAAAACAGGAGCGTTCAAATGTGGGATGCCAAGACCGCCCATCACCCCTCGCCCGCCAACCATCCACCTTCTTTTCTCCGCGTCCTGTGCGTCGCTCTGGTCGGCGTTCTTCTCTTGGGTGTCGTCGCGTCGGCTCCGGCGGGGCAGGTTCTGATTGAGGCCGAGAGCTTCGACACCCTCGGCGGCTGGGTCGTCGATCAGCAGTTCATGGACCAGATGGGTTCGTCCATGCTCCTGGCGCACGGGATGGGAGTGCCGGTGCCCGACGCGGTGACGAACGTCACCATCCCGGTCGGGCAGTACCGCGTCTGGGTCCGCACGCGCAACTGGGTCCCGACGAGCGAAGGACCCGATGCACCGGGGCGGTTCCAGGTCCTCATCGACGGCGCGCCATTGCAAACCCTCTTCGGCACGGAAGGCGCCGACTGGCACTGGCAGGATGGCGGCCAGGTCCAGATCCAGAAGGACAAGATCAAGCTGGCGATCCGCGACTTGACCGGTTTCGACGGCCGGTGCGACGCGATCGCGTTCCTGAGCGACCTGTCGGCGCGACCGCCCGAAGGCGAGGCGCTGGCTTGGCTGCGGCGCTCGGAGAAGCCTCAGGAAGCGGGGCAGTTCGATCTCGTCGTGGTCGGAGGCGGAATGGCAGGGACCTGCGCCGCGATCTCCGCCGCCAGACTGGGGCTCAAAGTCGCCCTCGTCCACGACCGCCCCGTCCTGGGCGGCAACAACAGCTCGGAGGTCCGCGTCCACCTCAACGGCCAGATCAACCTGCCGCCCTATCCGCGGATCGGCGACGTCGTCCGCGAGCTGGACCCGGGCAACCAGGGCAACGCCCAGGCCGCGGCCTTCTACAACGATGAAAAGAAGCTTCGCATCGTCAAGAACGAGCCCAATCTCCGCCTGTTCCTCAACATGCACGCCTATGCGGTCCAGAAGCAGGGCGACCGGATCGCCGCGGTCGTCGCCAAGGACATCCGGACCGCGAAGGACCTGCGGTTCGTGGCGCCCTTGTTCGCCGACTGCACAGGCGACGGGACCCTCGGCTTTTTGGCGGGCGCGGATTTTCGCATGGGACGCGAGAGCTGGCAGGAAACGGGCGAAACGCTCGCGCCGCAGGAGCCGGACAAGATGACGATGGGCGCCTCGACCCAGTGGTACACGATCGAGACGCTCAGACCCGCGCCGTTCCCCGAGTGCCCCTGGGCGCTGCCTTTCACCGAGGCAAGCTGCGAGCACGCGACGCGCGGCGACTGGAACTGGGAGACCGGCCTGAACAAGGACCAGATCGCGGACTTCGAGTCGATCCGCGACCACGCGCTGCGGGCCGTCTACGGCAACTGGTCCTTCCTCAAGAACCACAGCAAGGACAAGGCGAAATACACCCACCGCCGGCTCTCCTGGGTCGCGTACATCGCGGGCAAGCGAGAGAGCCGCCGGCTGCTGGGCGACGTGATCCTCACGCAGCAGGACGTCCAGGAGCAGCGAGAATATCCCGACGCGATGGTCACGACGACCTGGTCGATCGACCTGCACTATCCCGACCCGAAGAACACCGAGCACTTCCCCGGCCAGGAATTCAAGACGATCTGCAAGACCCCGGCGATCAAGCCCTACGCGATCCCGTACCGATGCCTCTACTCGCGCAACGTGGAGAACCTCTTCATGGCCGGACGCGACATCAGCGTCACGCACGTGGCGCTGGGCACCGTCCGCGTCATGCGGACCGGCGGCATGATGGGCGAGGTCGTCGGCATGGCCGCGTCGATCTGCAAGAACCGTGACACGACCCCTCGCGGCGTCTTCGTGGAGCACCTTCCCGAGCTGAAGGCGCTCGCCACCCGCGGCGTGGGGAAGCAATGATACGCCCTGCGTGAAGAAGAATTGAACCCCACAGGACCCAGCCAACGCAGTCAGATCGGGAGGGCCAAACAACTTGGCCAGGCGTGATCTCCAATCCGCACGGGCCCTTGCGGCCCAGGTTCTCACGGGGTTCGACCCCGCCCGCCAGTACGTCGGACCGAGGCTCGACCGCCTGCTGGATCAGACCCAGCAACGCCAGCGAGCGACCGACCTCGTCCACGGCACGATCCGCAATCGCGGCGCGATCGATGCGGTGATCGCACAATTCTCCGGCCGGCCCACCGCCCGCATCGACGCCAGGCTCCTGACCATCCTGCGGATCGCGGTCTACGAGATCGCGTTCAGTCCCTCCACGCCGGTCTATTCGATTGTCGATGAAGCGGTCAACACGGTCGGAAAAGCCGGCGGCAAGAAGCCCAGCGGATTCGTCAACGCGGTCCTGCGTCAGATCGCCCGACACGTCGCCAACCGCCAGGCGGACCTGGCCCAGGCCGATCCCCGGCGCACGCTCGTCCAGACACCCCAGAGCGGCTGCCAGTTCGACACGGACTTTCTGCCCGATCCTGCAACCGACGTCGGGAGGCACCTGAGCCTTCGCTTCTCGCTGCCTTCCTGGTTGATCGCCGAGTGGCTCAAAGAGTTCGGTCCCGAGCGGACCGTCGACATCTGCATGGCCTGCAACCGAAGACCCAGCCTCTATGTCCGCGTCAATCCGCTTCGCACCACACCGACAGATCTCCTGGCGAGGTTTCAACAGGCGGGCGTGCAGGGCGATCCCGTGCCCCGCGACAGCCCCCTGGGATCGGCCATGATCCGAGTGACCGGGCCGCATGCGGTGACGCAACTGCCCGGCTTCTCCGAAGGCCTCTTGAGCGTGCAGGACCTCTCGGCCTCGCAGGCGGTGCGGTGCCTCGATCCGCAGCCGGGCGAATCGATCCTCGACCTGTGCGCGGCGCCGGGCTCCAAGACCACGCAGATGGCCGAGCTGGCGCGGGACGACGCGACCCTCATCGCCACGGACATCGACCCGGTCCGCCTGGAGCGGGTGAAAGAGAATGTCGCCCGCCTGGGTCTGGCCAGCGTAACGATCGTCCCGCACGCGCAACTGCAACAGAGGCAGGAGCCCTTCGACGCGGTCCTGCTCGACGCTCCGTGCTCGAACACAGGCGTGCTGGCCCGCCGGGTCGAAGCGCGGTTCCGCGTCACAGCCCAGGCGGTGAAGGACATCGCCGCGATTCAGAAGGGCCTGCTCGCCAAGGCCGCGGGGCTGGTCAAGCCCGGCGGCAGGATCTGCTACAGCACGTGCAGCATCCAGCGACGGGAGAACCAGGACCAGGTCCGCGACTTCCTGGCCGCTCAGAGGGACTTCGAACTGGCGCACGAATCGCTCCTGCTGCCCGCGACGGGTCCTTTCGACCACGACGGCGGCTACGTCGCCCTGGTGAAACGACGGTAGGGCCCCCGGCACTGCGCGCGAATCCTATTGCGGGCCGATGTCTTCGAAGGGAATCCGCTGGAAGCCCGGCATCAACGCGCCGTTGCAGGACAGCTCCGCCTGGAGCGGCTCCAGAGTGCTGGTGATCCCGCGACGGGCCAGATCGGCCTTGAGGCATTTGCCCTGCGCAGCGGGGTCCAGACGCGAGAACTCCGCATCCGAGGGCGCGACCGGGACGAACCATTCCGCTCTGAGCTGCCGTCCGCCGAGGAGGCGAACGTCCTCGTCCGGATAAGCGCGGTACGTGATCGGCCTGCCCGCCTGGCCGGAATCTTCCGCGGTCAGGACGAAAGACTGCGAGCGAACGTATCTGCCCGCGCGGAGGTACACGACCAGTCCGCCTTCGCCCAGGACGCGGGCCTTCGATGCGCGGATCGTGTCGCGGGCCTTCTCCAGCGTGGCGAAGGGCTTGTCGATCGTGCCGGGATTGGCGTCGCTGCCGTCGGTGGCGACGTAGTAGTCCCGAGCGACAGACAACGAACACATCGCCAGGGCAAGACCGCAGGGCAGAAGCCGTCGTTTCATGGGGTTTCCTCTTTCTGAAGAATGTCACTGGGCCGGGAAGAGGCGGAGCAGGACGACGCCGTGACGCGGGATCTCGGCGCCGAACGAGCGGTCGAAGCTGCCGACGTCCTGCTGACGCCACAGGTCGCGGACACGCATCGTGCCGTTCAGGCCCAGGTCGGACCACTTGGCGACGACGGTCTGCGGGATCTCGTCGCGATTGAACAGACCGACCGCCAGCGAGCCATCCTCCATCTTCTTGGCCCAGACCTCGCGCGTGCCGTCCTGCGAGACCCGAACCGCTTGCTTGCCCAGCGGGTCCTGGTTCACTTCCAGCACCTCGTCGTTGGTCAGCAGGTTCATCGTGAACTCGTCGATCCGCGTCAGGTCGCAGCCGATCAACAGCGGCGAGGCCAGCAGGCACCACAGGCTGATGTGCGTGTACTGCTCGTTGGGCGTCAGGCGGCTTTCCCGCAGGTTCGGGCCCCAGCCGACCAGGCCGACCACGAGCATGTCCGGATCGTTCCAGTGGCCCGGGCCGGCGTAGGGCGCGTGGTCCGCCTGGGCGAAGCCGATGCCCGCCATGCTGCCCCAGGAGTCGGTGATGTCGCCGGTGGTGCGCCAGCAGTTGCCGCCGACCTCGGCGCCCCATTTCCAGACGTCGCCCATGCCGTACTGGCAGAGGCTGTAGACGATGTCGCGATCGACGCGGTCCAGGCACATCCGCATGAACCGGTACGGCTCCTTCATCTGCTCCAGGGTGGGATTCGGCACGATCGAGCCGTAGCCGCACCAGTCGTACTTGAGGTAGTCGAAGCCCCAGGCCGCGAACTGGCGGGCGTCCAACTGCTCGTGCTGCCAGCTCCCCTCGTAGCCCGCGCAGGTCCACGGTCCCGGCGAGATGTACGTCCCGATCTTGAGGCCCTTGTCGTGCACGTAGTCGGTGAGGGCCTTCATGTCGGGGAAGCGTTTGTTGGTCAGCAGCCGTCCGGCCTCGTCGCGCCGCGGACCGCCGACGACCGGATCGTCGGAATTGAGCCGGACCATCCAGCAATCGTCGATATTGATGTACTGCCAGCCGTGATGGATCAGGCCCGAGGCGACCATCGAATCGGCCGCCTCGCGGATCTTCTTCTCATCGACCGCGCAGCCCCAGCAGTTCCAACTGTTCCAACCCATCGGCGGGGTCAGCGCGATCGTATCGCCGACGACCAGGCGCAGCTCCTTCTTCGCCTCGCCCAGGTCGTTCGTCGCGACCAGGGTGATCTTGTACGGGCCGCGTTGGGAGAGCTTCCCGGTGATCCGGCCGGTGGCGCGGTCGAGGGTCAGGCCCTGGGGCAGGTTCTCGGCGGAGAACCACAGGGGCCTCTGGCCCGAGGCGGCGATCGTGTACAGCACCGGCGAGCCCGGCCGCACGCCGAACACGCGGGCGCTGTTGATTCGCGGCGCAGGCGACGGCTTGGGCGTCAGGAGGACCGCCTCTTCCTTCGGCGCATCGAGGGTCTTCGGCGCCGCGCCGGTGACCGTGAAGAACGCCTCCGCCCAGTCGGCGTGGTCGTAGTTCATGTCGTCGCCGGAATCGACGATCAGCACCAGCAGGGTGACACCGGTGACGTCGAGATCCACCTCCTTGGCGGGTTCGCCGCTGCGGATCATCCCGCTCTTGTAGACCGGTTGGCCGTCGGCCAGGATGCGAAACTCGACGCTGCCGGGACGCGCGCCGCCTTGCCGGTTGGGGTTCATCACTTCGTCGTCGACGCCGACCCAGGCGTGGAAACGGGTGCTGCCGCCGTTGAGTTCGACGTAGAGCACGCTGTCGGCGTGCGTGCCCAGGCCCTTCTCAAACGCACGACCTGCGATCTTCAGCGGGTTGCCGTCCACGGACAAATCCTTGCGGGGGTGTTCCCACCCCTGCTGGGTCTTGCGGATGTCCAGGTCCGAAAGCCAGACCTTCCGCGGCGCGACCGCATTGCCCAACCCCGCCGTCGCGACGCAGCAGGGGACCAGCACGCAAAAAGACAACATCGCGATCCCACGACGAACACTCATAATCCATCCTTTCATAATTGGTGAAATCCTCACGCCCCGTGGAGTCTACCCTCTCGGGTCGGAGGCTTCAACCGGTTTTTGGACAGCCCCGCGCGCGGGGGGCGAGCGGTCAGGAGAAAATCTCGCGGTCGAGCTGGCCGAGGAAGAAACGCCCGTCGTTGCGCAGGAAGTTCAGGATGCCGTCGAGCTGCTGATCGACGAACGCCCGCTCGTTGGAGACCACCGCCATGCCCAACACCGCGGCGATCTTGCTGTCCTGGTGCTCGACCTCCGACACCGAGACGTTGAACCGGCTCTGCAACCGACCGATCACGCTCTTGACGATGTGGCGCTTCTCCTTCAGCGAGCCGATGGCTTGCAAGTGCAACGTGACCGTCATGACGCCGACCAGCATGAATTCCTCCTGATCCACGGACCTTCGAACTCGCAGGATACCGACGCCGCAAGAATCGGTCAATCCCGCGTCGAGGCCGGTTTGGCATTCGTTCTCGGTCTGTTGCCCTGGCGAGCCCCGCGGGGTATAATCCTTCCTTTGGTTCGGAAGGGCACACATGGGCAAAAAATTCGTCAGGGCGATCTTCCCGGGGTCGTTCGATCCGATCACCAACGGGCATCTGGACGTGGTCAAGCGGGCCATCGGCCTGTTCGACGAGCTGATCATCGCGGTCGGCCGCAGTCCGATCAAGAACCAGCTCTTCACGCCCGCCGAGCGGGTGGAGATGATCGTCGAACTCGTCGGCGACATGCCCGGCGTGATCGTCGAGAGTTTCGAGGGCCTGATGGTCGAGTACGCCGCCCGCAAGAAGGCCGATGTGGTCCTTCGCGGCCTGCGCAGCCTCACCGACGTGCAGTACGAGTTCCAACTGGCCATGACCAACCGCGCCGTCGCGGGCATCGAGACGATCTTCATCATGACCAGCGAGCAGTACGGCTTCACCAGCTCGACGCTGATCCGCGAGATCGCCTCCCTCGGCGGCGACCTCTCGAACCTGATCCCCCCCAGCGTCCACAAGCGTCTCCAGGAACGCTACCAGCGCCTGCGCGCCGAGAAGGGCTGACCGCCGCGGCACCGGTGGTTTCTCTCGTCGAATCATCGGCACACCACGATCCAGTTGCCGCCGTAGAGGCGGTTGAAGGCCCGACGCATCGACTCGGCGCAGGCGGCGACGTAGGCACGGTCGCCCTGACGCGAGAGAGGCCGGACGTAGACCGGCTTTCGCACGCCCGCCAGGTGGGGTTTGTCCCGGGGCGGCTCGAGGCATTCGAGAAAGACGTTCGTCTCGGGCACGTCGCCGGTCCTGCGGTCCTGCCCTGCCGACGGTTCCGCCAGGGCGCGGGCCTTGGCCAGGAACCGGCCCAGCACCGGCCGGTGCGTGTGGACCGTCAGCTCGGCAAAGCACGCCTGCGCCGCCCGTCGGGCGACGACGAGGTCCATCGTCGCCAACTCGCCCATCCAGACCCGCAGCTCGGCGTCGGTGGGCTGCCACTGGGGCCAGAGGCCCCTGAGATCCTCGTGGAAGAACCTCGTTCGTTCGGTCGCGTTCACAGGCCTTCCTCCCGCTCCAGACGCGCCAGACGCTGGGCCAGGCTCTCGGATTCACCGGTCCCGACGCGGGCCATCTCCAGCTCCAGGCGGTCGAAGTGCTTCCGCAACGCGGCGGGACTGAGGATGTTCACCGACCA
>JAGPGT010000023.1 GCA_018055905.1 Phycisphaerae bacterium | reverse complement strand
GTATGTTCTCTAATCTGCCCATAAAAAAACTGCCACGGGCTCGCGAGAGATCACCGTGGCAGTGGAATTCCGGTACTTACCATGCGAAGTGGGCAAACGCCTTGTTGGCCTCGGCCATGCGATGGACGTTTTCCCGCATCGTCATTGCGCCGCCGGTCCGGTTGTAGGCGTCGCTGATCTCTGCCGCCAGTCGCTGGGCCATGGGCTTTCCCTTCTTGCCCCGGGCCGACGCCAGAATCCACCGGAAAGCCAGCGACTGCTGACGCTTGGGGTTCACCTGCATCGGAACCTGATAACTGGCGCCGCCGACGCGCTTGCTGCGAACTTCCAGAGTCGGCTTGACGTTGTTGATCGCAGTCTCGAAGATCTCCAGAGGCGGAACATCCTTGATCTTCTCGGCGACGATCTCCATCGCCTCGTAGAAGGCGTTCTGGGCTGCGCTTTTCTTGCCGCCCCACATCATGCAGTTGATGAACTTGGAAACCAGCTTGCTATTGAACTTCGAATCCGGTCTCAACACTTCGCTGGACGCTGTAAACTTCTTGGCCATAAACAGTCTCTATTGCTTAGGAACGGTCCTCTGGGAACCAACTGAATTACTTGGGTCTCTTGGCGCCGTACTTGCTGCGCCCCCGACGACGATTCGCCACGCCGGCACAATCCAAGACGCCGCGAATGATATGGTATCGAACGCCCGGCAAGTCTCTCACGCGGCCGCCTCGGATCAGCACGGTGCTGTGCTCCTGGAGGTTGTGGTCGATGCCCGGAATGTAAGCGGTGACTTCTTTACCGCTGGTCAGCCGAACACGAGCGACCTTGCGCAAGGCGGAGTTCGGTTTCTTCGGGGTCTGCGTCCTGACGATCAGGCACACGCCGCGAACCTGGGGGGAGCCACTGATATCGGAAACTCGTTTCTTCTTCTTTGATGCTGCTCTCGGACTTCTGACCAGTTGGTTGATCGTCGGCATAGTCTACTCAATTCTCATCCACAAAGCGTTATTCAATACCCAGCACTTCCCGGATTTTGGACTCGGCCTTGGCTTCAGCCTCTTTTTCCTGCCTGACGCCCGCCAGTTCCTTCGGAACCGGGGCTTCGACGAGGTGCTTGACCCTCATCTCCAGGTGCGGCTTGAAGGCCGTGCCTGCGGGAATCAGATGGCCCAGAATCACATTCTCTTTCAAACCGTGCAATTCGTCCACTTTACCCGCCAGCGCCGCTTCCGTCAATACCTTTGTCGTTTCTTGGAAACTGGCGGCCGCGATGAAGCTGTCGGACCAGAGCGAGGCTTTGGTGATGCCCAGCAACAGCGTCTTGGCCGTGGCGGGTTTGGGTTTCTTGCCCTTGGCGGGGGTCCCGCCCAAAGCCTCAACTTTCTCATTGACACGTGCCAGCTCTTTCTTGTCAAGAATCTGGCCTTCCGCCACCTCGGTCACGTCGCCGACGCTGGCGATCTTGATGCTGTTGCTCAACCGCTCGTTCTCTTTGCGGAAGACGAACTTGTCGACTACCTCACCGGGAAGGAACGTGCTGTCGCCCACCGAGTCGATTTCGACCTTTCGCATCATCTGCGAAATGATGATTTCGACGTGCTTGTCGTTGATGTTCACGTTCTGCGAGCGGTACACGTTCTGGATTTCGCCGATGAGGTAGCGCTGGAGCGACTCTTCGCCCTTGATCCGCAGGATGTCGTGCGGGACCAGAGGTCCGTCCGTCAGGGCGTCGCCGGCCTCGACGTGGTCGCCGGTATGGACGTTCAGATGGCGGTCGCGAGGAACGTGGTGCTCCTTCTCCATTCCGCTTTCGCTGCGGATGGTGATCGTCGTCTTGCCCTTTCGCTTGTCGCTGCGAAGTTCGACGCGCCCGCTGATCTCAGCCATGGCGGCCGGGTCTTTGGGCTTGCGGGCCTCAAACACCTCGGTGACGCGGGGCAAACCGCCGGTGATGTCCTGCGTTCCGCCCGTGGCGCGGGGCTGGTGGGCCAGCAACTGACCCGCCTGGACCTCCTGCCCTTCCTGTACCTCAATGCGGGCACCGGCCGGCAGGTAGTGAACGTCCAGAATCTTGCCTTTGGCGTCCTCGATCATAATCTGCGGATGCTTGTCGCCTTTGTGCTCGATGACGACCGGCCTCTCGACGACCTTGGCCTCCGCATCCTTGTCCTTCTTGCCGCGTCCTGTTTTGCCGCGCAGTTCCTCGGTCTGGACCGTCTCGCCCTCAATGATATCGACGAACCGGATGATACCGCCGACTTCCGCCAGGATGGGCGTTCGGTGCGGGTCCCATTGGAACAGGATCGTCCCGGCCTTGACCGACTGACCGTCCTGCACCAGCATGATGCCGCCGTATGGAACCTTGAACTTGTCGAGTTCGCGGTCCTTCTGGTCGAGCAGGGCGATCTCGCCGTTGCGTTTGAGGGCGACGATGATCGTGGTGCCGTCTTCGCGTTTCAAAGGCACCGCGTTGATGTCGCGGTATTGGACCTTGCCGGTGTGGGTGGCTTCCTGCTCACGTTCCAGAATTGCGCGGGAGGCGACGCCGCCGGTGTGGAACGTACGCAGGGTCAACTGCGTGCCGGGTTCGCCGATCGACTGGGCGGCCACGATGCCCACCGCAGCGCCTTCCTCCACCATCCGTCCGGTGCTCATGTCCCAGCCATAGCACTTGGCGCACACGCCCACCGGGCTGTCGCACGTCAACGGGCTGCGGACGCGGATCGCGTCCAACCCCAGGGCCTCGATCTTCTTGGCGATCTCGGGCGTGATGATCTCGTTCTCGTGAACAATCATTTCGTCGGTGATTGGATTGCGAATATTGTCGCGGGCGGTCCGGCCAATGATCAGTTGCGACAGAGGGATGTCGACCTGATCCCCCCGGCTGATGCTCGTCTTGGTGATGCCCTGCAGGGTGCCGCAATCGCGTTCGATCACGATCACATTCTGCGCCACGTCGATGAGTTTTCGCGTCAGGTACCCGGAGTTGGCGGTCTTCAACGCGGTGTCGGCCAGACCCTTTCGGGCGCCGTGGGTCGAGCTGAAGTACTCCAGCACGGTCAGACCTTCGCGGAAGTTCGATTTGATGGGCGTCTCGATGATCTCGCCGCTGGGCTTGGCCATCAGGGCGCGCATGCCGGCGAGCTGCTGAATCTGGTCGATGCTGCCACGGGCGCCGGAATCCGACATCAAATAAATCGGATTGAGGTACGGGGTTCCGTCTTCCTGGGTGTCCTCCCTCAGGCCACGGATCATCTCGTTGGTCACCGCCACACGAGCATTCGTCCAGGCGTCGATCACCTGGTTGTACCGTTCCCGTTCGGTCAGAACGCCGTCCTCGTAGTTGCGATAGATTTTGCTGACGCGTTTCTCGGTCTCGACGATGATGTCGGCCTTCTTCGCGGGGATCTTCAGATCGGTCAACCCGAAACTCAGACCCGCTAGGGTGGCATAGCGGAACCCCAGTTCCTTGATCCGGTCCAGCAGATCGACCGTCTCGGCGCTGCCGGCGTAGGCAAAACAGTCGCTGATGACCGCGCTGAGCTTCTTCTGAGCCATCGTCAGGTTGTAGAACGGCATCCCCTTGGGCAGAATGTCGTTGAAAATACAACGGCCGACGGTCGTTTCGATCACGTGAACCGACTTGCCGTCGTTGGGGTCGAACCGCTTTTCGCCGTTCTTGTCCTTGACGATCGCATGCGGAATTCGCACGCGGATCTTGTCGTGGAGCGTGATCTTGCGGGTCTCGTACGCCATCATCGCTTCGTAGGCGTCACGGAACACCGGAAGATTGCGAGTCTGCCCCGCCGGAGCGGAGACGGGACGCAGGTCCTCCAGCGACACGGTCAGATAGTAGTTCCCCATCACCATGTCCTGGGACGGACCGACCATCGGAGCCCCATTGGCCGGCGAAAAAACGTTGCTGGTGGTCATCATCAGCACGTGAGTTTCCGCCTGGGCCTCAATGCTCAACGGCAGGTGCACCGCCATCTGGTCGCCGTCAAAGTCCGCGTTGAAGCCTTTGCAGGCCAACGGATGCAGCATGATGGCGTTGCCCTCGACCAGCACGGGCTCGAACGCTTGGATGCCCATGCGGTGCAGCGTCGGAGCTCGGTTCAACAGAACCGGGTGCTGATGAATGACCTCCTCAAGAATGTCCCAGACCTGCTCGTCGCGCCGCTCGATCATGCGTTTGGCGCTCTTGATCGTGTCGGCGTATCCGTGCTGTTTGAGGTTACGGATGATGAACGGCTGATACAGCTCCAGCGCGATCTTCTTGGGAAGCCCGCACTGATAGAGCTTCAGGTTCGGCCCCACCACGATCACCGACCGGGCCGAGTAATCCACTCGTTTGCCCAGCAGGTTCTCACGGAACCGTCCCTGCTTGCCCTTGATCATATCGGTCAAAGACTTCAACGGACGGTTGTTGCTGCCCAACACCGGGCGACGGCAACGTCCGTTGTCCAGCAGCGAATCGACGGCCTGCTGGAGCATTCGCTTCTCGTTGCGAATGATGACTTCCGGCGCGTTGAGGTCGATCAATTTCTTCAACCGGTTGTTGCGGTTGATGATACGTCGATAGAGGTCGTTCAGATCGCTGGTGGCGAAGTTGTCCCTCTCCAGGAGCACCAGGGGCCGCAGGTCCGGCGGAATCACCGGGACCGCCTCCAGGACCATCCACTCGGCCTTGTTGTTGCTGTTCTTGATTTCGTTGATGGTCTTGAGCCGCTTGGTCAGATCGCGGATTTTCTGCTTGCTGTTGGTCTTGGTGACGGCTTTTCGCAGGTTGGCGCCCAGAACCTCCAGATCCAACGCCTCCAGGAGTGCCTTGATCGCCTCGGCACCCATGGACGCCTTGAACGAGTTGCCGTACTTGGTCATCGCGTCGCGGTACTCTTCCTCGCTCAGGAGCTGGCCGGCCTTCAGACCGGTGGCACCGGCGTCGGTGACGACATAGTCTTGGAAATAGATGATCTTCTCCAGGTCGGAGCTTTTCATCCCGAGGATCGTACCCAGCCGATTCGGAATTGATTTGAAGAACCAGATGTGCACGACCGGGGCCGCCAGGTTGATGTGGCCCATGCGTTTGCGACGCACCCGGCTGTGCGTGACCTTCACGCCGCAACGGTCGCAGATGATTCCCTTGAACTTCGTCCCCTTGTATTTCCCGCACGCGCACTCCCAGTCGCGCTCGGGTCCGAATATCCGCTCACAGAACAGACCGTCCTTCTCCGGCCGGTATGTCCGGTAGTTGATCGTCTCGGGCTTGCGTACTTCTCCAAAGGACCAGCTCCGAATATCGTTCGGACTGGCCAGAGAGATCTTGACCGAACCGTAATCATTAATTCGATCGTAGATATTGCCTAACATCTAAAGCCCCTTATCAAACTCGAACCTCACCAACGCAACCTACAGAGCCGTGCGTCCCAAACGCTTCTTCTCCAGCTGGATGTTCAGGCCCAGTCCGCGGATCTCGTTGCACAGCACGTCGAAAGACAACGGCGTGCCCGCCTCCAGGGTATTCTGTCCCTTGACCATCGACTCGTAGATCTTCGTTCGGCCCTCCACGTCGTCGCTCTTGACCGTGAGCATCTCCTGAAGGGTGTAGGCGGCACCGTAACCTTCCAGCGCCCACACTTCCATTTCGCCGAAACGCTGCCCGCCGGTCCGGGCCTTGCCCCCCAGGGGCTGCTGGGTGATCAGACTGTACGGTCCGGTCGCCCTCGCGTGGATCTTGTCGTCCACGAGATGATGCAGTTTCATCATGTAAATGTAACCGATCGTGGCTCGTTGATCGAACGGTTCGCCCGTCCGGCCGTCGTAAAGCTGCGTCTTGAGCGTTTTGGGAACGTAACAGAACAGCTCGTCGGCCGGCGGGGCTTCGCCGCGATCGTTCAATTCCTTCCTGCGATTCTTCATCCGCTCGTTGGCCTCGGCCGTGAGATTCTGGATGTCCTCCTCGGTCGCTCCGTCGAACACCGGAGTCACCGCGTGGAAACCCAGCACTTTCGCGACCCATCCAAGATGCGTCTCGAGGATCTGGCCCACATTCATACGGCTGGGAACCCCCAGCGGGTTGAGCAGGATGTCCAGCGGAGTCCCGTCCTCCAGGAACGGCATGTCCTCTTCCGGCATGATCTTGGCGATGACACCCTTGTTGCCGTGCCGGCCGGCCATCTTGTCGCCGATCGACAGCGTGCGTTTGATCGCCACGTAGACTTTGGCCATCTGGAGCACGCCACTGGGCAACTCGTCGCCGTGCTTGGCCCGCTCAATAAGGCGTTTCTTCTCTTCCTCGGCCTCGGTGATCTTGACCCAGAACTTGTCCACGATCTTCTGAACGTCGTCCCGGGCCGACGCGGGTTTGACCCATTTGATGTCGAAGTTCTCGATCTGCTCGTAGATGACGTCGTCGTCGTCGCTGGCGCCGACCTTCTGCTTGGTGTTCGGATCGATGATGTTCACTTCGATCTTGTCGTGAATCGCCGCAATCATCTGACGGAAGATCGAACACTCCTTGGCTTTCGCCTGGGACTCGTACTTCTTCGTCTCTTCGGCCAAAACCTTCTTCTGGTCCTCTCCGCCGGCGCCGCGCCGCGTGAAGACCTCGGTTTTGATCACGACGCCTTCGTACCCGCTGGGCAGCTCGAGCGAATCGTTCTTGACGTCCTCCCCGGCCCGACCGAAGATCGCGTGCAGCAGTTTCTCTTCCGGGGTCAGTTCGACCTTGCTCTTGGGCACCACTTTGCCCACGAGAATGTCCCCCGGACAGACCCGGGTCCCCTCGCGGACCACACCCTGTTCGTCCAGGTTGCGCAGAGCCTTTTCGCTCACGTTCGGGATGTCGCGAGTGAACTCCTCCTTGCCCAGGCGAGTCTCGCGGACCTCGGCGGTGAACTCGTCGATATGGATGCTCGTGAACGCGTCGTTCTTCACCAGACGCTCGCTGACGATGATCGCGTCTTCGAAATTGAACCCATCGAAGGACACGAAACCCGCCAGCACGTTCTTGCCCAGGGCCAGGATGCCGTCGGCGGTGCCGCCGCCGTCGGCGATCACCTGCCCGGCCTGCACCTTCTGGCCGAGCTTGACGATCGGCTTTTGGTTCAAGCAGGTCCGTTCATTGAGGCCCATGAACTTCTCGAGCTTGTACTCATCCGTATGGTTGATCACGATGTGCATGGCGTCCACCGCGGTCACGACGCCCGAATGTTCGGCTCGAACCACCATGCTGGAGTTGCGACCGACCACCTCTTCCATGCCGGTACCGACCAGAGGCGGTTCCGTCTTCAGAAGGGGCACCGCCTGCCGCTGCATGTTCGAACCCATCAGGGCTCGGTTCGCGTCGTCGTGATCCAGAAACGGGATCAGGGACGCCGAGACCCCGACGATCTGACGGGGCGAAATATCGATGTACTCGACCTCGTCCCGGCTCACTTGGGCCAGTTCTCCGGCCTTACGGGCCAGGACAAACTCGTCGCGAATCTTGTGCGTCGCCGGATCCACAACGCTCGGCGGCGCGAAAACCGCCTTCATTTCCTCGTCGGCGCGGAGATAGGCGACCTCGCCGGTAAGTTTGGCGTTCTTGACCGTCCGGTAGGGGCTCAGCAGAAAACCATACTCATCGATGGTGGTGAAAATCGCCAAAGAAGAGATCAACCCGATGTTGGTGCCTTCCGGCGTCTCGATCGGACAGATGCGGCCGTAGTGGCTGATGTGCACGTCGCGGACTTCGAATCCGGCCCGCCGACGATTCAGGCCGCCGGGGCCGAGGGCCGAAAGACGTCGCTCATGCGTGAGCTGGCTCAACGCGTTGGTCTGGTCCACCACCTGACTCAGTTCGCCCCGCCCGAAAAAGAAGTTGATGCTGCTGGCCACGCTCTTGGAATTGATCAGGTCCGCCACCCGCGGCGGTTCGTCGGAGTCGCGTTTGATGCTCATCCGCTCCTGGGCGGTTCGTCGCAGTTTCAGGAGACCCTTGCGGATTTCGTCGGCCGCCAGTTCGTCGATCGTCCTGAGACGGCGGTTGCCCAGATGGTCGATGTCGTCGATTTCGCCCTCGTTGTTGCGCAATGCGAGCATGTACTTCATCGTGTTGATGAAGTCCTCGGCGCGGAGCGTCATCTCGTTCTCATCGACGTTCTGGCCGAACTTTCGGTTGAGCCGGAAACGACCGACCTTGCCCAGACGATATCGGTTCGGATCGAAGAATTTCTCGGCGAAGAACGCCTGGGCTTTCTCCTGATTCGGGGGGTTGCCGGGCCGAAGGCGCATGTAGAACTTCAGCAGGGCCTGCTCATGCGTCTGACAGTCGTCCTGGGCCAGCGTATTCATCACGATCGTGTCGCGGACATCCTCGATGACATCGACCTTCTTGAGGTCGCTCTGCTGGATGACCGCCACCTTTTCACCAATCTGATGCCCGGCTTCCACGAGAATCTCCCCGGTGGTGGTGTCCACGATCTGGCTGGCCGCCCACATGGTGGAGGTCAGCTTGTTCGTGGAAACACTCTTGACCGGGTAGAACAACTTCAGAATGGATTCGGTGGTTCCATACTCCGGGCTGATGGCCCGCAGAAACACCGTAGCGGGAATCTTGCTGGACTGGTCGATCTTGACTACCAGAATATCCTTCTGGGTGACGCCGATCTCGATCCAGCTTCCCCGCTCGGGTATGATTCGGCCGCCGTGAAGAACGCGGTCGCCTTCCTTGCTTTCGATCAGGAAGTCCACGCCGGGGCTTCGATGCAACTGGCTGACGATCACACGAACGGCGCCGTTGATGATGAATTCGCCGCCGCCGATCATGACGGGTATTTCACCCAGGTAGATCGCTTGTTCCGCCAGGTCCGCGCCGTTCTCCGACCGCAGCCGACAATGGATTTTCAAGGGATACGCGTACGTAAGTCGCAACTGCCGACACTCGAGAGGCGTATAATGCGGCTTCTCCAGCTCGTAGCAGATGTATTCCAGGGTCATCTTCTTGTCGTAACTTTCGATGGGGAAGATTTCCCGGAAGAGAGCTTCAAGACCCGTGTCCGTCCTCTTTGTGGGCGCAACGTCCTTCTGCAGGAATTTCGCGTAGCTGCCTTGTTGGACCGCCACGAGATCGGGGATCTCCACCGCATCCTGCATTCTTCCGAAATTCCGAAACGTCCGCACAACCATCTAATGCTCCTGTGGTACTGGTAGTCAATCTCGCGTCGCCGTAGCTGCGTGCCCTGCGTATTCCCGAATCTTACGGATGCACATGCAGCCGTGGCTCACTTGATTTCCACCGTCGCGCCGGCTTCTTCCAGCTTCTTCTTGGCGCTCTCGGCATCTTCCTTGCTCACGTTCTCCTTCACAGGCTTCGGCACGCCGTCCACCAGCTCTTTGGCTTCCTTGAGACCCAGATTCGTCAGTTCCCGAACGACCTTGATGACCTGGATCTTATTGGCGCCGAAACCGGTAAGAATGACGTTGAAGCTGCTCTTTTCCTCGGCCGCCGCCGGGGCACCGGCTGCCGCCGCAGGACCGGCCACCATGACGGCTCCACCGGCCGCAGGCTCAATGCCGTACACTTCCTTCAGATAGTCCGCCAGTTCCTTCGCCTGCATCAGCGTCAGCTTCACGATGCTGTCGCCCAGCTGCTTGGTCTGGTCGCTCCACGTTCTTTCGTCTGCCATGTGAACAACTCCCATATGTATTACGCCTGACAGTAGCCGAGACTCCACCGTCTCGTTTGACCCTTGCGGGACAGCCGTCGAGGCAGTTTACAGTTCAATGAATTGTTGTGCCCCCTGCGGTCCGTGCGATCAGGCCGCTTGCTTCTCAGCCTTTTCGATGATGCTCTTGAGGCAACCTGCGATCACGCCGGCCGGTCCCTTCAGTGCGCCGGCCACCCGGGCTCCGGGCGACAGGATGCCGGAAACCACCTTCGCCTGCAATTCAGCGCGAGTCGGCATCGTGGAGAGCAGCTCCGCCCCCTTGGCGTCGAACAACGCGCCGTCGACAAACGCCCCTTTGATCTGCACCGCGGGGATTTTCTTGACCCAGACCAGCATCTCCTTGGCCACATCCACAATGCTGTCCCCGCCGTAGACGACCGCACAGGGGCCGCTGAGCAACTGGGCCGCCGTGTCCATCTTGCGATCCCGCAATGCCCGGGCGAACAACGAATTCTTCACCACAAGCATTCGGATTCCCTTCTGCTTGAGCGCTCCGCGCATCACGTTGTTGTCTACGCCCCCCACCCCCTTGGCACTCACGACCATGAAGTCACGGATCTCCTGGCTGGCGATCTTCTTGTCCAATTGAGCTTGGACCAGTTGCTTTACGTATTTGCTCATCGTATCTCCCTAGATTTCGATCTCCGCCCGAACGCGGATGGCTCTGCGGCGACGACCGCCCGAGTGAATCCGGCCGCTCTGCGGTCAGACGATCACCTGAACACCTGGGCTCATGGTCGCCGAGAGGCAGATTTTCTTGATGTAGGTTCCTTTCGCGCCGGAGGGTTTGACCCTCTTGATGTGCGAGATGAACGCTTCGATGTTCTCGATCAGCTTCTTCTTGTCGAAGCTCTGCTTGCCGACCACGGCGTGGACGTTGCCGCCGGCGTCGTTGCGGAACTCGATTTTTCCGGCTGTGAACTCAGCGACCGCGGTCGCGACGTCGTCCGTTACGGTCCCGTTCTTCGGGGAGGGCATCTTGCCCTGCGGACCGAGCACACGACCGAGCTTGCCGACCTTGCCCATGACTTTGGGCGACGCAATCGCCACGTCGAAATCCGTCCAGCCGTCGGCAACCTTCTTGATCAGCTCGTCGGAACCGGCCTCGACCGCCCCGGCCTTCTTGGCGGCCTCCACCATCGAGTCGTCGCAGAACGCAATCACTTTCTTTTGCTTGCCCACACCATGCGGCAGCGAGAGAGAGCCTCGCACCAGTTGATCCGTCTGCTTGGGATCGATCCCCAGCACCAGGACGCACTCGACCGTCTGGTCGAACTTGACGGACTTGAACGACTTGATCTTCTCGACAGCCTGTTCGAGGCTTACCGGCTGGTCCGGAGTCTGCTCGGCCTCTTTCCTATATCTTTTGCTCTTGGTCTGCATACGTTATCTCATTTTATCCAAAACGCGGACGATGAACCTGACGTTCCTCAATCCACTACATCAATGCCCATGCTGCGCGCGGTCCCGCGGATGATCTTTTCGGCCGCCGCGAGGTCGTACGCATTGAGATCCTTGAATTTCGTTTCGGCGATCTTGCGAACCTGTTCGGAAGTCACCTTGCCGACTTTCTCCTTGTTGGGCACGCCGCTGCCCTTGGCCACCTCCGCCGCTTTCTTGAGCAAGACCGCCGCCGGGGGGCTCTTGACCTCGAACGTAAAGCTGCGGTCGGAGTACACCGTGATGACCACCGGCACGATCGTCCCGTTCAATTCCCGCGTTCGCTCGTTGAACTGCGACACGAACTGGCCGATGTTCACCCCGTGCTGGCCGAGCGCCGGCCCGATCGGGGGGGCCGGAGTCGCCTGTCCGCCCGGGGCCTGTAACTTGATCTGAGTCGTGATTTCCTTTGCCATCGTATACCCTTATCGCACACCAAACCTTATGACGGCCCGCGTTTGCTGATCCTTTTTCAACCCGCGTTCACGGGATACGAACGCGTGCAGCCCGTGAACGATGCCCGCTTCCCTGCGTCATACTTTCTCGATCTGCCAATATTCGATGTCCAGCGGAGTGCTGCGACCGAAGATCGTCACAATTACCTTGACGATCCCGCGCTCCGAGTCGATCGAATCCACAACCCCCTCGAAGTTCTCGAACGCCCCTTCGCGAATCTTGATGTGGTCGCCCTTCTGGAACTCGACCTTGATGCTCGGAGCCTCCTCGGGCTTTTCCGCTTCGAGAAGCATCTTCGCGACGTCCGTGTCGCGCATCGGCGTCGGCATCCCCTCGGTCCCGATGAAATCGCCGACACCGCCGGTGCCCTTGATCATGAACCAGGCCCGCTCCGGCACCCTTCCATCCTCGGTCGTCTGCATTTCCATGAAGACGTAACCGGGGTAGAGCTTGCGCTTGTGGACGGTCTGCTTGCCGGCGCGGATCCGCTTGATCTGCTCGGTGGGCACCTCGATCCGACCGATGATGTCGGTCAGACCCTCCTGCTGGGTCTTGCGCTCGAGCGCTTCCTTGACCTGATTCTCCTTATTCGCCGCAACTCTCAGGACGTACCAGTGCATTTTTTGTCTTCACACTCGTTGATAGGACCTATCGGCGTATCGCAGGCCCATGCCCGCACGGTTACCTGTTCCCAAACCGTTTTCATCCCTGGGACCACTTCTACCCGGCGCAGACGACCCCGTCCACACCGTCACCTGACCTCAACCGATCAGTTGACGGAACACAAACTGGAACACGACGTCGGTGACACCCAGAAGAATCGCCATCGCGAACACCACAACGATCACGATGATCGTCGAAACGGCCACCTCCTTGCGGCTCGACCAGTTGACCTTCTTCAACTCGCCTTCGGCTGCGATCATGAAGTCCGCAACCACCGGCTTGTTCATCAGCCAGTAGACCACCGCGATCAGTCCCACCGCGATCACCACAGGAACCATGGTCGTGATCCACAGGCTACGATCCCCGTCCGACAGGAGTCGGTACAGACTGACACACCCGACCACGACGATCGCTGCGGCGGCAAAACCGCTGCCCAAGCGGGTATACTTTCCCTGCCCGGGCTTGTATATCTTTGTCAGCATGGCTGAGGCCCCATTCTTTCTGTCCGGTACTTCTCTGGCCAGGCGTCCCAACACAACCAGACACCACCATCACGCCAGGAGGGAATCGAACCCCCAACCTTTGGTTTTGGAGACCAATGCTCTACCAAATTGAGCTACTGGCGTATCGCCGCAACCACCCCGGAACGGGGGAGGCATCATCATTCACTTGCGTCTGAGCTTGTGCACCGTACGCTTGCGTTCGTTCTTGCAGAACTTCTTGAGCTCCAGCTTCGGAGCACCTTCGGCCACGCTGACTTCGGTCCGGTAGTTTCTCGAATTGCATTCACTGCACTCGAGCCAGACATATTCTCTCTTGCTCTTTTTAGCCATAACGCCTTCCGACCCCACGGCCTCCACGGTCCCAGGCGGCGATCCGCCTTTCCCGCGAGCCGGTTTCTGCACTCCGCGCCACCGGCTCGCAGCCCGTGGCTCGCCTGTTTACGATCCCCGCCGTCGACTCAGGCAATCACCTTCGTTACGACGCCTGCGCCCACGGTCCGACCGCCTTCACGAATGGCGAATCGCAAACCTTCGTCCATCGCGATAGGCGAGATGATCTCGACCTGCACCTTGATGTTGTCTCCGGGCATGCACATCTCGGCGGGCTTTCCGTCTTCGCTCATCAGGCTCTGCACGGCACCGGTGACGTCGGTCGTGCGGAAGTAGAACTGCGGCTTGTAATTCGGGAAGAACGGGGTATGACGACCGCCCTCTTCCTTCGTGAGCACGTACACCTGTGCTTCAAACTTCGTGTGCGGCGTGATGCTGCCCGGCTTGGCGATGACCTGTCCGCGCTCGAGGTCTTTCTTCTCAATGCCTCGCAGCAGAAGCCCGACGTTGTCGCCGGCCTGGCCCTCTTCGAGGGTCTTGTTGAACATCTCGACGCCGGTCACAACCGTCTTGCGAATCTCCGGCGAAAGCCCGATGATCGCCACTTCGTCCCCGACGCGCACCTTGCCCTTCTCAATACGGCCGGTGCCGACCGTGCCGCGTCCCTTGATGCTGAACACGTCCTCGACCGGCATAATGAACGGCATATCGATTTCCCGCTTGGGAATCGGAATGTACTCGTCCATGGCCTTGAGCAGACTGACGATCGGCTGGCAGGCCGGATCGTCGGCCGAGGTGGCGTTCATGGCAGCCACCGCGCTGCCCCGAATGACCGGCGCGTTGTCGCCGTCGAATTTGTACTTGTTCAGCAGCTCGCGGATTTCCAGCTCCACCAGGTCCAGCAGCTCAGGGTCTTCGACAAGATCGACCTTGTTGAGGAACACCACGATCTTCGGCACGTTCACCTGACGAGCCAGAAGAATGTGCTCGCGCGTCTGGGGCATCGGACCGTCGTAGGCACTGACCACGAGGATCGCGCCGTCCATCTGGGCGGCGCCGGTGATCATGTTCTTGACGTAGTCGGCATGGCCCGGACAGTCGATATGGGCATAATGACGCTGCTGTGTTTCATACTCCACGTGCGCCGTGGCGATCGTCAGAATTTTCGTGGGATCGCGGCGGCCCTGAGACTCGGAGGCCTTGGCGATATCGTCGTACGACTTGAACTTCGACAGACCGTTGAGATCCATCACTTTGGTCATCGCAGCCGTCAAAGTCGTTTTGCCGTGGTCCACGTGCCCGATCGTTCCCACATTCACATGCGGTTTGGTCCGTTCAAATACTGCTTTGGCCATCGTTAATTAAACCTCCAAATTTGCTGTTCAGCAGCGATTTGCCTGTCCTTTTTTTGTTTCTTTTTAGAATATCCCAAAGACCAGCACGGCGACCCCGGGGCCACCCCGTCCTGGCGTGCCTTCAAGCAGCTGCTGATGGGATTTGAACCCATGACCTCGTCCTTACCAAGGACGCGCTCTACCGGCTGAGCTACAGCAGCAACCGTCCTTCCAGCATCACGCCCATGTAAACAAACTGCAGAGACAACGAATCCTTGTCCTCAGACATGGGCATCACGCCTACAAAGGCATTCTTCCCTTCACCCGAGGCAAGGTCTTTCAAAAAAATCTGCGTACCTATGGACTATAAACCGATGAATATAAGACAACCGCTTCGGGGATGCAACGAGAAAAAACGGAAAAAAACGAGAAAAAGATACCCACCGACGCGACTGATCACGTACCAAATCGCAGTCCCACCGCATCAGGGGCATCAGGAACTGCAGAAAACGATGAGATTTTAACAGGTCGAAGGGCAAACGCAACTGTTTTTTTTAGTTGCCGGGAAGGTTATTCTCACCAGTTTTTCTTGCCTTCGCATAGCGCTCCGTCCACCCCCCTAGCAAGGTGCGCCATTCCTGCGACACCTGCGGGTCGCTGACCTTGACCTGCTGGAGGGCATCCAACAGAACCTGCGGATTCGCGGTGGCCGGATTGCTGAGGTATGCCTCGATGGACTTCGCGACCCACCCTTCGGGAGTAAGATCTAAACCCTTTGTCGGCAAATAGTTAACCAGAAGACCACACACTTCTTCGATACTGCCAAGCCCCAAGTAGGCTTGCAGCAACTGCCCTTGGTATTTGGCAAGTTCCTGTCCTGTCGCTCCGGCAGCCAGAATCCTGAGGCTCTCCGAAGCTTCCTTGAACCGCCCAGCGACCATGTACAAATCGGCCAGATTCGTCTGGGCTTCACGCAGCAACTCGGGTTTCGCTTCCGCCTGTGCCCTCTGCCTGACCATATCGAAGAAAGAAATTTGTTGTTCCGGTGTCAACCGGCTTACCAGAGGGGCAGACTTGATCTTGGCGACCCACTCCGCCAAGAGCGTCGAAGACGACCGACGGAAGATTCTCAAGATCGCCTGCCACGCCGGATCGCTTTCACCGGAAACCCCGAGTTTTTCCGAAAGCCAGTCCAACTCTTGGGGACCGCCTGCCTCGCCTGCCAAATCAATCACTCTCAAGCGAATCGCCGGCAGGGGATCCTCGCCAAGAGATTTCCATAACCTTCGAACTGCATGAGATTTATCGCTGCTGGCATTGAAGAGACCCGCGACGGCGATCAATCGGACCGAATCCGCCTTTTCCCCGATTGCCTGTTCGAAGAGCCCGCCGAACTGCTTGGCCGCAAGCTCTCGACACTTGCTTTCGGAAGAACACAAACCCGCCATCGCATTGAGCAGGTCGGCCCTCAGACCGATGTCGTTGGCAGGACTGAGCCGGCTATAGCGGTCGGCAAGCGTCTTGAGGTAACCATTGACCTCCGCGGCTCTCAGCCCGTTGGGCTCGAGCAACTTGCCGATGACCTCCGCACCCACGCGAGCCTTCTCGGGGTCCGCATCCTCCAGAAACTTGACCGCCCAAGAGAGCGTTCCGGCTCGGATCTCCTCAGGAAGCTTCGGGCCTGGGGTGGTCAAGGAAGCATAGCAAGCTTCACGCAACGCCACCAGAATCTCCCGGCGGACCCCCTCGTCGGTCTCGACGTTCAATTGGTCCAGCAGAGGCTTGGCCACATTCACTTCCCACAGCGAAGCCAGCAGCCTGGCAGTATTCCGCCGCACGTCCCGACTTGGGTCGGAGATCAAAGCAATCAAAGCAGGTTCAAGAGTCGAAAACTTCGCCTTGCTGGTTCCGACCCGCAATTCTTCCAGCCGTTCCAAAGCCCAAAGCTTGATTCTGGCGTCCCGGTCCCCCAGATTCGTGGCCAAGAACCGGACTTTGGCGTCTTCCGTACCCTGCAGGTTGTAGAGGGCGGTCTTGTCCGTCAGATGCTTCTTCCACAAGCTCTCCCGCTCGCTCTCATTTTCACGCATCCGCGTTTCTTGACGGATCACGCGATCCCGAAGGAATGTCTCCACGCTCCTTTGTTCGAGTTCCAGCCGCATCTGGCGGCGAACCGTTGGGTCCGAACTTGCGGAAATGCCTACCGCGGCCAAGGCGCTGCGGGCCGCTTCGACAATCTGGGGCTCCGGCGCATCCATCAGGCTCAATAGTTTGATGACCGCCTGCTTGTCCGGGTGTCGTCTCATTGCGTAGATAACGTTGGTCCTGGCTATCACCGGCAACGACGGATCCGTCACCGCTCTTTCAAGATCCTGCTGGACTTGGCTATAATTGAACACCAACGTGGCCTCCGCAGCCAACCTGACGATGGAATAGTCCGGTTCGGAGACGATCATTGCGATCAGAGGTTTGATAAAATCCTCCTTGGCGCGGATCGGTTGTTGGCCGGAACGTGTCAGACTGATCGCCTCGCAGACCGCTGCTCGGGCATTGGGGTTGTCCGTCAGGGCCAGCACCTCCAACAGGATCTTTCGTGCCTCGGGGTTCTCGCTGGTCAACAGAAGCAACGCCGCGTCGACGCGGTTCTTGCTGGTCTGATTCTCCAGGAGCGTGGTTTTATTGATCCTCAGTTGGGTATCGATCTGGGTCGTCGGGGAAACTTCCTCGGCCCCAGCCGTCGCCAGCGTCGCCTCCTGCGCGTAGGCGGCTCTCAGGCCCACTGCGATGAACAGCAGCATTAGGATGTGATGCCGTGGCGCTTTCATCCGGACAACCCTCTTTGGTGCCCTGGGTTCCAAGTCACGCGTGCCGAAGGGAAGTTCATTCCTGTGACCCAGGGTCGGAAAGCCCAGAATTCAAGACTGAGTTCCCCTGCCGATATCATCCACACTTATAACTACACCCCAGCCCCCTGAAAGTCAATGCAGTTTCCCGGTTTTGGACCGGACTTTTGCGCCTTTTTGCTCCAGCCCATACATGAAGACGCCCCCCTCCGGTCGGACTCTACGGTCGTGGATGAAACTTCTTATGAATGCGGCGCAATCGCTCGTGGTCCACATGCGTATAGATCTGAGTCGTCCCGATGTCCACATGGCCCAGCATCTCCTGGACGCTTCGAAGATCCGCGCCGCCGCTGAGCAAGTGAGTGGCGAAACAGTGACGAAGCGTATGTACCGTGATTTTACGAGGCATCCCTGCCCGCAACGCATACTTCTTCACGAGTCTCCATACCTCGATACGTGACAGAGGCCGCCCGGTTCGCGACAGCAGGAGGAACGACTCGCTTCGAGATCGGACCAGCTTGGGACGCAGATCCCGCAAATACTCCAGGATCGCAGCGATCGCCACCTTGCCCAGCGGGACGACCCGTTCCTTGTTGCCCTTGCCGAAGCAGCGCAGATAGCCGATGTCGAGGTTCAGATCGGTGGTCTTGAGGCCAGCGACTTCGCTGGCCCGAACGCCGGTGGCATAGAGCAGCTCCAACAGGGCCCTGTCCCTCAGATAGAACGGCTCCTCGGGACTCGGAGCCTGGAGCAGCTTGAGTACCTGCTGCTTGTTGCACACGGTCGGTAGTCGCTGCCAGACTTTGGGGCTTTCGAGAATCTCCGACCCGTCCTCCTCGACCAAGCCACGGAGTTTGGCGAACCGCAGGAACATCCGAATCGCCACCAGGGCCCGCTTGGCAGAGTTCTCGCTCTTGTCCCGCTGGACCATCTCCCCCAGATACATCTGCACCCGGTACACGTCGATACCGCCGATCTCGGTCACACCTTGATCATTGCAGAAAGACAGGAATTCCTTCAAGTCCCGACCATAAGCCAGAATGGTGTTGCCCGACAGCCCCGCTTCGATGGTGAGATAGTCCAGGAAGTCAACAACCGGCCGGCCCACAGGCATGGCACGCAAATTCGCGACAAGCGTCTGTCTCTGAATCAGCGACATCAGAAAAGCGTCCCAAGATGCCAGTCGAACCCATAGAACTCCATAGGACGATATCGTCGCCGGACCTACCCCCTCTTTAGCCGAACCTCCCAAGCCCGAACGACAATCGGCATTATCGATCCGGCGGGCTTCCAGAAGGAAGGTGGGCATCCCTGAGGATACAAGAGGCAGCGGGGCGCAAAACGCATATAGGCCAATCATTTGACCTTTTGCGAACAACAAAGAGAAAAAGCCTTTGCTCTTCCTGTGCTTCCCTAACCTCCGCCCTTGTTGGATGTTTTTCCTGGAAATCTTCGTCAAACCCTCGCCAACCTGAATTCGCTCCCGCCAGTGGCCGGAAAACCATTGCGGAGAACTGGGTGATTTGTAGAGTTTAGATTTGCATCGTGTCAGCCCCCCCGCTATAATGGTCAGCGTGGGTCAAAGTGTGAACCCGGTGGAAAAAAGCAGGATTTGGTGGAACAAGGCGCCCTTTGCGGGCATCTTGTGCGCGTAAGCATTTCGATATCCTGAGAGAAGGAGTGTTTGTATGAGTGGGCGACGTGGCTTCACGCTGATTGAACTTCTGGTTGTCATCGCCATCATCGCAATTCTGATGGCTATCCTGATGCCGTCTTTGTCGAGAGTTCGAGACCAGGCCCGGCAGGTCAACTGTATGGCGAACCTCCGCAACTGGAACCTCGCGTTCAATATGTACATCAACGAGAACAATGGCAACTTCTATTCGGGGACCACAGACCAAGGGTACTGGTGGGTCCTCCAGTTGAGCGAGAAGGAACAGGACTGGAAGCAGAACGAGATGTGGTTCTGCCCGACAGCGACAAAACCGATATATAATGAATCGGGAGTTCAAGCCGCGACATTGAACATCTACAACGCTTGGGGCATTTTCAAATCGCCCACTTCGCAAACCTACAAAGGCAAGACCTATGTCATGAACAAAAACGGCGTCAACGGCAGTTTCGCTTTGAATGGTTACCTCTTGAGCATCCCGACCACCGGCACTTTCGAGGGGGGCGTTCCGGCGAAGTATGGTTTCCGTAAGATCAGCGAAGCCAAAAACCCCAACAACATCCCGGTCATGATGGACGGCTTGCGATTTGACACATGGCCCCTGGAAAACCAGGCGCCGGCACAACAGGAACACGCAGCTTGGTCCAGTAACAACATGGGGCGAGTCTGTATCAACCGTCATCGGGGTTTCACCGATGTCTCCTTCGCGGACTGGTCCGTCCGCAAGACGGGTCTCAAAGAGCTTTACACACTGCAATGGCATCAGGCTTGGAACGTCAACGGGCCCTTTACCAAAGCCGGCAACGTCAATCCGGAGAGCTGGCCGGAGTGGCTTCGCCCGCACAAGGAGTATTGATCGACAGATCGGGAAGAACCGCCGCCCCCCAAAGTCGGCGGTTCCTTTGTATAGGAACACTGTGGTACGATCCATGGGAGGCGTTGTACTACGATGAAGTACGCTAAGGAACGCAGACGACAAGGATCGGGGTTCACACTCATCGAGCTGCTGGTCGTGATCGCGGTCATCGCGGTCTTGATGTCGGTCCTGATGCCGGCGCTGAACCGGGCGCGGGAACAAGGCCGACGGGCCGGCTGTCTGAGCAATCTCAAGAACCTCACGCTCGCTTGGATCATGTACGCCGACGACAACGGCGACAAGATTGTCAACGGCTCTTCCGGCGAGTACGGCACCGAAGCGACCAACGGAACGTACTGGGTCAAGCTGGACTATGACCGGAACATGACGGAATTCGCCAAAAAGCAGGCCATCATGAACGGTGCGCTTTGGCCTTACACGAAGACCCTCAAGGTCTACAAGTGTGCGACTGCGACCAACAGCGTCTCCTATATCACCGGTAGCGTCAGCGCTCCGGTCCGTTCCTACTCGATTGCAGACTCCATGAACTGCAAAGGGTGGGAAAGCCAGATGAACAAGTACGTCACGCCGATCAAGCTGCGAATGAAGATCCAGGAACCGGCCAACCGCATGGTGTTTCTCGACGACGGCGGCACCTGTCCTTCCGCGATGGGCGGATGGACCGTATGGGCGACCAAGTTTTCCTGGTGGGATCCTCCGCCGGTGAGGCACGGAGACGGGACCCAGTTCTCCTTTGCGGATGGACATGCCGAGTATCATAAATGGAATGATCCTCGAACGCTCGAGTTCGGCAAACGCGTTCCCCTGGTGGCGAACAACGGTGAAATCCAGCAGGACAATCAGGACATGGTGTGGTCGTCTCTGGTCGTCTGGGGCCAGGAGGCCACCACGATCCGGTAGGTAGAATCATGAGGCACCGATGATGTCCCGATGGCCGAGTAGAGTCGAATGAAAAGGGTTGGACCGCCAGCGTGGGCGGTCCTTTTTTTGAACGATACAGAAGTCAAGGCGGGAAACCTCAGAAGCTATAGAGGAAAGAGCGAACGATTCGGATGTGCTTTGGAAGGAGCGCGTCGTGAACAAGTACAAGGCCTTTACTCTCATCGAGCTGCTCGTCGTGATCGCCGTGATCGCCATTCTCATGGCCATCCTCATGCCCGCGTTGAAAGTCGCGAAGGAGCAGGCCCGCGGCGTTACCTGTATGGCCAACCAGAAATCCCTGGCCCATGCCTACATCATGTACGCGGACGAGAACCAAGGGTCCATGGTCGGGGGTATGGCCGCACACACCAAAGTCAACGGTATCCCGCCTTGGGTGATGCCTCCTTTGGACTACTCCGGCAAGACGATCGTCGGCATGCCCAGCGGAAACGTCACCCTCCAGCAACGGTTCAACGGACTTCGCGAGGGCGCCTTGTACCCCTACCTCAAGGAGGTCAAGGTCTATCACTGCCCCGGCGACAACCGCAAGAACCTGGGCACCTCTCTGGGCAGTACACCGGCCTACCAGATCTATCGCAGTTATTCCCTACCCGATTATCTCAAGGCGACCGAGCCCAAAGACCCCAAGAAACTGTTCACCTTCAAAGACCAGGCCAACAAGATGCTATTCGTCGAGGAGATCTACGACGGTGCCTCGGGCAACTACAATCACGGCGGCTGGTCCTATAACCCCTTCAGCGGCTCCATGTGGGACCCATTGGGCGTCTTCCACAGCGACGCCTGCACGTTCAGTTTCATGGACGGGCACGCCGAACGCAAGAAATGGGACGATAAGCGGACCATCGTCTATTGTATGAGCCGAACGGAGGCTGCCGCCAAAGGGTATGGCAAGAATGTGCCGTTCAATCCGCCCAACGTGGATACCGACTGGCTCGACCTGCACTATCCCGGAAAGACCAACGTAGCTCAGTAGCCTCCGACGTATCGGGAATAATTCATGCACGCCAGGGAGTCGTCGTCCTGAGGCGGAACCGAAGAGCCTGTCCCGAGCAACGCGAAGGAAGCTGGACATCGAACGAAAACGAGGAAGGGGCGAATGCAGAAACCAAGAGCGTTCACGTTGATCGAACTGCTGGTGGTGATCGCGATCATCGCGCTACTGATGTCGATCCTGATGCCGGCGATGCAACGGATCCGCAAGCAGGCCCGCGCGGTGATCTGCCAGTCGAACCTCAAACAATGGGGCACGATCTGGGCCATGTACTGCGACGACAACAACGGTATGTTCCCGAAACGGACCTCGACCACCGGTCGTTGGATCGACGTGTTGTTCGATTATTACCACCGGGATGAGGAATTCCGCGTCTGTCCAATGGCGACGAAAGTCGCCGCCCCCGGCGGCGCGACCGCCACCCTGGAACTGGGGGGCGATGCTCTTACCGCCTGGGGCATTGTGGCCCCCAGCGGTGGTCGGCCTGTGGGCACCTGGGGCAGCTACGGCATCAACGGATGGGTCTATCAAAATGCGCAACCCTCGGGCGGCGACCTCTATGGCAAGCCCGCCAAGTTCTTCTGGAAAACGCCCAACGTCACAGGGGCAGCCCAGATTCCGCTGTTCCTGGACTGCTGGTTCTGGTGCGGGTGGCCCGACAACACCGATACCCCGCCCAAAGAAGACAGCCGGGAGGCAAGATACCCCGGTGACGACAACGCCATGAACCGCTTCTGCATCAATCGCCATCAGCAGGCAATCAACGCGGTCTACCTCGACTACCACGTCGACAAAGTCTGGCTCAAAAGCCTCTGGAAGCAGAAATGGAGCAAACGATTCGACACCGGCTATCCCGAGCCGGACTGGCCCCAGTGGATGGCGCATTTCAAGAGCGACTGAGGAGTGGGGGATTCGACGGTTGATCATCGACAATCGACCCTCGAAAATTATCCATCACAGGACAGCGGTCTTGTGCCGATGGCTGTGGCACTCGATGTTGACCGCCACGGGAAGCGAGGCGATGTGGCATGGGGCGGTTTCAATCAGCACGCCTAAAGCAGTCGCGTCGCCGCCCAGGCCTTGAGGACCGATCCCCAGCGCATTGATTCGTGTCAGCAGGTCCCGTTCCATCTTCGCGTAGAAAACGTCGGGATGCGGCGCGTCGAGACGACGCAAGAGCGACTTTTTGCTTAGGAGGCAGCAGGTTTCAAAATTGCCTCCGATCCCCACGCCCACCACGAATGGAGGACAGGCGTCCGCGCCCGCCTGGCGAACCACGTCTACGATCCAGTCTTGGATCTGGCGGGGGTCGGCGGTCGGTCGGAACATACGGAACTGGCTCTTGTTCTCGCAACCGCCGCCTTTGGCCATGAACGTGAGGGCGAGCTTGTCGCCGGGGACAAGGGACAAATGGACGATGGCGGGCGTGTTGGTCCCGGTGTTCTTGCGGGCGTTGAGCGGGTCGGCGACGACGCTCTTGCGGAGGTAACCCGTCTCGTAGCCGGTTCGGACACCTTCATTGATTGCTTCCAGCAGCGTCTGGCGACCCGGTCCGGCCGGTGCGATCACGACCTCACTGCCCTGCTCGGCGAAGACGACCGCCAGACCCGTGTCCTGACACAGAGGGATGTTGTCTTGCGATGCGATCCGAGCGTTCTCCACGAGCTGATCGAGCACGCGACGTGCACGCGGATTCGATTCGGCGCCGGCGGCGTGTTCCAGGGCCGCCAACACGTCCGCCGGCAACTCGTGACAAGCGGCAACGCAAAGCGACCGAACCGCCTCTGCGATCTTCTCGAATTCAATCGTTCTCACAGCACCCCTGCCGACGAGCGGCACCGGTCCCATCGCGTTCTGCGCACGGGTCAGTTCCCGGTGACGCTCAACTCGAAAGTCTTGTACGTGACGTTGTCCACGTCGTCCTTGATCCTCAAGGCGATGACGTGCTCGCCGGGCTGGAGTTCGTCGGTGACGATCGTGAAGCTCTCGTCGGTCGTATCGAAGACGAAATCGTCCGGCAACGTGCCTTTCCATTCGCTGTTGCTGTCGATGGTATACTCCAGCGAGCGGATGGCGCTCAGATCGTCGGTAATCTGGAGCTTGAGTGTCGCGGCTTTGCCGTTCTTCTCGATGGCGTACTTGCGAATCACCGGGCCGGTGTTGTCCACGACGATCGGCTCGCTGATCCGACTACCGGTCAGTCTCGTGGCGACGGTGTTGCCCCGGATGTCGTCGGCGGTCACGCGGATCTCGTAGCGTCCGTCCTCGACGGTTTTGCTGTCCCACTCGAAGGTTTCCGCCTCGACATCCTCCTTGATCTTGATCCAGTTCGCCCGTCCAAGCCGACGGAAGTCCAGGCGGTACAGGATCTTGTCGTCGTTTTCGTCCGACGCCTTGTAGCTGATCTTGAACACGCCTTCTTTGCCCGGATTGGTGAGACGACCGACGTCCACCGTTTCGATCCGCGGCGGCAAGTTCGGAACCGTGCTGGCGACCGCAATCTCACGGACCACCGGCGTCCTTTGCCCATCCTTCGACTCCAGCACGAGCTTGTACTGACAGAACCTACCGACCGGACATCGCAACGGAACGGGCTCGGTCACCTCGACCAGTTCGGTCCACTCGGAAAACGTCGGATCGTTGACGTCCTTGACGTTGCCGCTGCGGCAAGCCATCAGGATTTTGCAGCCGCGAGGGATGTCGGCGTCGATTTGGAGCTTGCCCCACTTGGCAGGCTGGCCTGCGTCGATCAGGTCCGACTCGAACGTGCCTTCCGAGGCGAAGCCCGACGAGAGCAGCACCAACCGGGCAGGGTTGGCGGTTCCGATGTAAAGATCCTGGTCGGAGACCGCCACCGCGGTGATCTGGGAGGCTTTGTCATCCTCGTAGACGACCGCCTGACGCTCCGCGTCCGGGTCCACCATGAAGAGCTGGGCGTTGTTGCCCGAACCAATAAAGATTTTGCCGTCCTGGGCGGCCAGGTTCAGAAACACGGCGGGCTCACTGAACAGCTCGCTGACATACCCCTGCTTGTTCACGCCGTAGAGATAACTGGCGGCGCCCGGCTTCTGCGGAGGCCTGGCCGGTGGACGCTGTGGTTGCTGTTGGGGGGGCCGGCCGGCGGAGGCGGAACTCGAATTGGCGATCTTGAGCGTGGTCCCCTCGGAGGCGGGCGATTTTCCGTCCCCGTCCTTCGTTTCGGGCCGCCCCGAAGCCGCCTGCTGGGCGGCGAACCGCTGTTCGGTCTCCACGATATTGGCTGCGGTGGCCGTGGCGTACAGGATGCCGCCTTCCCCCCGCGCACCTTCAGCGAACAGCAGCGAGCTGATCTCCGGTTCGTCGCTGTCATAAACCACGGTGGCGGTCTTGGTACGAGGGTTGATCTTGTAGATCAGGCCGCGGGTGTCGCTGCCAGCGTAGATCGAGCCGTCTTTGCCGGGCGCGATGGCCAGGATATTCTTGTCCGGGCTATCGTACACGAGTTGAGACACTTTGCCCGACGGATCCAGCGCGTAAACCTTGCCCTGCGGACCGGTGCCCAGGTAGATGTTGCCGACGTTGTCCGTCTTGATGTCGAAGATGTACGAAGCGTCGTTGGGTTCGAAGATGGTCTCCATCTTGCCCGTCTCGTACCGGCACAGGCGACACTTGTCGCCGCTGACGCCCACCAGAAGCCGTCCGGCCACATCCACCCCCATCGCGAAGATGTGCTGGTTGGCCAACCGTGAATCGGCCTTGACCACCTGCCCGCCTTCATTGGAGTCGGAGACCAGATCCTTCCTGTCGCCCTGGGGCTTCATCGCCGCGACTTCCTGCTCGGTCGGATAGATCTTGGTCAGCTTGCCCAGGCTGTACCGGTAGATATTGCCGTTGGGACTGGTGCCCAGAAAGATGGCGCCCCCGCTGACGACGACGCTGTTGATGGACCAAACGCCGTCGAACTCGGTGGCGAGCACTTTGGCCGCCCGGCCGAGCTGGAGGGTTCCGCGAGAGGTCACGATGACCCCATGGGCCTTTCCGGCCAACAAGTCCTTGCTGCTGGCATGTCGGCTGACCTTGCTCGTGACGGCCATCGTGCCGGAGGCCAACACAAGAACGGTCAACAGAACGACCACTATGCCACTTCGATCCCTAAAGCGACCTCTATCCATGATTGCTCCTCTGCGGCCGGGTTATTTCTCTACCGTGATGGCCACGATTTCCTTGTCGGCGATAACGGTGCCGGTTTCTACAGTTTTTTCGACCCATTGCGGGTAAGGGATGGCCGCCACGGCGCGCTTTTCGCTCTGCAGAACGAGCGACTTGGTCCGCGGCAGGTTCGGCAACTCCGCCTTGTCCAGCGCAATTCCATCCGACGGCAGGACCAGCAGGCAATACAACTGGGTCCGGTTCACATTCAACGCAGTGTTCAAAGCGTCCACGAGGGTCTGATAATTCATCGCCAAGAACCGGTAGGGCGCCGCCTTTCTGACAAAACTTGAATATTCCTGAGCGCCGACGAACATCAGATTGTACTTTCCCGCAGACAAGTTCTTTGGAACTGCGATGCGAACCTGGTGTTTGCGTTTCTCCTTGAGGTAGGATTCGATCACGACATCGGCTATGATCTCTTCGCCCGGCTTGACTTTCGAATCCGCGATGTCCACCGACCAGATGTACGAATCGATATTGTTCGGCGTCACGCTCACATCGAACTGCAGGGCCTTGACGGCGGGGGAACCAAAAGGATTGTTCAGCAACAAAGCCAACGCGCCGACGATCTCGGAAACCGGTTCCATCACCTCCATGTTCGCGGAGGTGTTTTCGAACCGGATGGCTCGACCGTCTTCGAGATCGATCGCCATGCTGTAGCGGATGCTGTGCTCGGGGGGAAAAGACCCGGCCTGGAAGGTCGCCCCGACGATGGCCGATCGAACCAACAAAGGCGTCAGGACGGCATTGTATGCCACTTGGCAGTTGTAGGTGCGAGGCTCCAGCGTGTTAAATCGCTCGACTTGGATGGTCAGCGGGACCATGCGGGGCTTGGCCCCGATCCGACCGAAGACCGCGCCGGCTTCGTCGGCGGTAATGGCGCCGAGGATCTCGGAGCTGGTGCCCAGCTTGGTCGATCGTTGGAGACTCGAAATGACCGTGTAAATCTTGCCGGCGGCCATCGGCAGATTCGTCGGACCGTAGCCCTGGAAGCTGTGGCCGAACCCGTAGACGCGTCCGTCGCGGACCTCGGTCACGGTCCCAAGCACGTGCATCTTGATGTCGCCAGTGACCAGCGGCATGGTGAGCGTGCCGCCGGGAACCAGTTGCGCGGGTCCATCCTTGGCGTCCATGGTTCCGCTAAAGCCCGGCGTCGCGGCAAAACCCATCGCCTCCAGCGGCCCCGCCAGATGCCGGAAGGCCTCGCCGGGCAGGCCGGAAATCAACAGCGGACAAGGCAGCGCCGTCGCGCCGGCGGCTCCTGTATCCGAAAGCCTCCGGACGAAAAGTCCGTTGGCCACTTCCATCACATCGATCGGCTTGGAGTAATCAAATGTTATGCCCAAGGCGCCGGACCGTCCGGCCGAGGGGCCGGCGACGTTCGTCAGACTGACTTCGAGCATTTCATCTATGTGCGTGACCCCATAC
>JAGPGT010000206.1:4477-6341 GCA_018055905.1 Phycisphaerae bacterium | reverse complement strand
AACCTGGATCTGTCCTGGTCACGTTGTCAATTGGCTGTAATCACCCGGATGTCGTCGATATAGATCATTCCGGAACCACCGGGTTTCGGAGAGGTCTTACTGCCCACACCGATGTGCAACGTCTTCACGCGGGTCAGGTTCACGCCGGTGAACGAGCCGAGCGGGATCTTCCACTCGGTCCAGGCTGTGGTGGTGACGATCTTCGCGTCGGAGTGCACCACCGTGGCGATCTTACCGGCGTCATCCTCGAGTGCGACATACAGCGGTTCGATCGAATTCAACGACGACCCTTGGACGTAGAGGACGAGCGTGTTGACGCCGTGAACCGTCCAATCCTGGGCCTCGGCCCACGTACGATCCGTCTGAGCGTAGTGCGGGGAGTTGGCGTTGAAGTAACTCAACGGCATTGACTGAACTCCACCGTGGACCACGGTCGTTTCTCCGAAGGTGCCGTTGGTGGCGGTCTGGTAACCGACGTACGAGGTACTGCGGTTCTCAACGCCGTCGATCCAAGTCTGGAAGATAGCGGTGCCACCGGCCTCGTCGTCGTCATACGCTTCGAAGTCCTCGACCACGATAAAATCGGCGGTCGTGAAGCTCCAGAGACTGCCCTTTCGGATCGTGCCGTCGGCTTCGACCTCGTCGATACGCCAGTAGTAGGTGGCGTGCCAACCGAGCGGGCCGGGATCGTAGCTCTCGGCGCCGAGGTCCACGCTGCCCTTGTACTCCGGCGAATCCATGTCGGCGTTCATCACCGCCTCTGCATCCTCGCCGAAATACACGTTGTGTGAAACCGCCGCCTCGCCGGCCGACCAGACCAAGATCGGGGCGTGTCCGACCCCGACGGCATTGTTGGCGGGCTTGGGGCTCCTGGCCTTCACCGGCAGCGAAAACGCGCCCTGCGGAATGACCTGCTTGGGCTGGTAGGGAGTCTGCCAGTACGGCGTGCTCCAGTACAGGATCGCGCGGGCGTCGCCGGTGTTTTCATAGTACTCCATCACGATGCCGTACTTCTGCCCTGCGGCCAGTTCGGCGGTTCCCGTCCATTCCACGCCGGACTGCTGACCCCATTTGTCGAACAGAAGCTGCTCGTTCACCCAGAGACGCACGCAATCGTCGCAGTTGGCGGTGAACGTCCAGGACCCGGTGAACGGCACCTCGAACTCGCCCGTCCAGCGGACGGAGAAATTGTCCGCCGGGACCAGCGGGTCCGGCGAATTCGCGCCCCAGTTGAAATTGATGCCGGGGTCTTCTCTCGTCAGGACCAGGGTCTCCAGTTTGGTGCCTTTGTAGTACTCCCCTTTGAGACCGCTGTCGGCGCGTCGGGTCGTGAAACTCCAGACTTGGCCCTTGTGCATGGCGCCGGTGCCGTCCGTTTCGTCAACTCGCCAATAGTACACTTTCTCGAATCCGAGCTTGCCGGGGTCGTAGGTTGTTGCGGTTTGCGGCGTGCCGCCGGTTGCGTTGTTCACGTCGTCGAAGCTTTCGCCAAAGTAGACGGTGTGCGAAACCGCGTCTCGACCGGCGCTCCAGTACAGATCCGCATCGGGGTTGATCCACCGAGCACCATCGGCGGGCTCGGGGCTCCAGGCCGTGATCGGGCGAAGCAGGAAACTCCAGACATCACCCTTCCACGGACTGTTGGGATCATCGGGGTTTACGCCGTCGACCCGCCAGTAGTAGGTCTTGCCCCAGACCAGGTCGTCGACGACGAAGTGGGCGTCCGCCTGATTGCCCTTGAACGTCCCGTTGGCGCCGTCGTTGACATCCTGAAAATCCTCGCCAAAGTAGATGTTATTGGACGTCGCATAGACACCTGGCAGCCAGAGCAAGACCGCCGAGGTCGTCTGCAGTTCCGCGCCGT
>JAGPGT010000206.1:0-4377 GCA_018055905.1 Phycisphaerae bacterium | reverse complement strand
TTGAACGTCCCGTTGGCGCCGTCGTTGACATCCTGAAAATCCTCGCCAAAGTAGATGTTATTGGACGTCGCATAGACACCTGGCAGCCAGAGCAAGACCGCCGAGGTCGTCTGCAGTTCCGCGCCGTTGGCAGGGTTCGGATGCGAGGCTTTTTCCGACGGAAGAACCTCCGCCGCAAGCAGTTCATTCACCTCCAGCTCCGTCAATGCGCGGGTAAACAGATAAAACTCATCCATGATGCCTGTGAACGGCCTTGCATTGTCGATATTGTACCCGACTCGGGCGCCTGTGCCCCAGTCGGCGATGATCTGGCCGGGCGTCACGTTGATCGGTGCGCAAACGGCGCCGTTGATGTACAGGACACCGTGGCCTGTCTTGCTGTCGTAGGTCCCGGCGTAATGAATCCATTCATCCCATCCGTGCGTACCCACCCCATTGAGATTGAAGATCGTCACGGACCCCGGCGAACGAAGCAACCATCGAAACGTGCCGTTGTCATTGATCTGAGGATGGATGACCCACGTGTTGTCGGATGCCCGGCAACTGAGGATCGCATGATCCTTGCCCGTCTTGCGGCACTGCACCCAGGCCGCCAGCGTGATCGCGGACCGGGGGATGTCCTCCGCAGGGTAATGCGGACTATCCAGATCTAGATAACTATACTTGGTCGGCCCCCATTCGCCGAGGAACTCGGCCGCCCCATACCACTTGATGCCGCTGGGACAGCCCGACACGTCGCCGCACACCGTGCCGTGATGGCCCTTGCCCGACTCGTCCGGGACAATCGCCCCGACGCTGTCAAAGGAATAATAGATGACCAGATTCGGATCTCTGGGCACCTCCGCACAAACGCTGTGAGTCAGCCCCAGAAGAACCACAAGAAAAAGCAGACAAACCGATTTCCTACACATACTACCCCTCCTGAAAAACACCAGACCCTCTTGTTCGATCGAGAACGACTATTGGAAACACCGCCCACCGGGGGAACACCCCACGGCCGGCGAATGAATGCCTCGAACGTCTGGGTGAAACTTTGTGACCGGATCGTTTTGTCAGAGTACCCCGTCGTCGTCGGCAACCGACGGCGAAGCATAACGCCTCAAACAATATTTTTACTCCAATTCCCCGCCGACCGCAAGAGGAATCAGGAAACATTCACGGAGGGACGGCCGGTTTCAACGACTGTCAATAGGGGTTGACGAGATAAACTCCACGCGATACCCTAGGAAGATGGTCTGGAGTCGTCGTGACGTGTGGATGAACACGTACCGACAGGGGATTGACGCATCTTCGCCCTTGGGGGCGGATCCCGATCCCCAAACCAAACTATCGAGACGAAATCGTCGCGTATCAAGGCGACTTGATACCGCACAACTGCGGCTCCGGCGGGTTGCACCGGCTCTCCTCGAGAGCCTGAACCTCCGTCAAGCCGCAGGAGAGGCTCTTCATAACGGTTGACCTGCGGGTCGGAAAGGAAAGGAACCATGAGAACAAACGTGGCAAAGATCCTGTGTGTTCTGGCGGTAGGATGCGCCCTGGTTCTGTCGGGCTGTGAGAAACCCCCCGCTTCGGAGGGTCCAAAGGGCGACACGACTCCCATCAAGGTGGGCGCCATTTTTGCCGTCACCGGACCGGCCTCATTCCTGGGCGCCCCCGAGGCCAAGACCGTCGAGATGTTCGTCGAGAAGATCAATCAGGCCGGCGGCCTCCACGGCCGCAAGATCGAACTGCTCATCCGGGATTCCGGCGGCAGCCCCGAGAAGGCCATCTCCATGGCCCGCCAGCTCATCGACGAGGAGAAGGTCCTGGCCATTTTGGGCCCGTCCACCAGTGGTGAGACCCTCCAAATCAAGAACATCTGCCAGGAGGCCCAGACGATCCTGCTGTCCTGCGCCGCGGCCGAGGAGATCGTCATCCCGATGGCCAGCTACGTCTTCAAGACGCCTCAGAAGGACAGCCAGGCCGCCCAGTGGATCTTCAATACCATGAAGGATCTGGGAATCACCAAGATCGGCGTCATCACCAGCAACACCGGCTTCGGCAAAGGCGGCAAGGCCCAGTTGGAGAAGATGGCCGCAGAGAACGGGGTCGAGATCCTCGTCAACGAGGTCTATGAGAAAGAGGCCACCGACCTGACCGGCGTCCTGACCAAGGTCAAAGGCGCCGGCGTCCAGGCGGTCGTCAACTGGTCCATCGAGCCCGCCCAGGGCATCGTCGCCAAGAACATGAAACAGATCCAGCTCGATGTCCCCCTGTTCCAGAGCCACGGCTACGGCAATATCAAGTACGTCCAGGCCAGCGGCGACGCCGCCGACGGCACGATCTTCCCCTGCGGCCGGCTGCTGGTGGCGGACGAACTCCCTGAGGATCACCCCCAGAAGGCGGTCCTCACCCAGTACAAGAAGGACTATGAGTCCCGCTTCAAGGAAGAGGCCAGCACCTTCGGAGGCCACGCCTATGACGCCATCCTGATCCTGACCGAGGCGATCAAGAAGGCAGGTTCCACCGACAAGGCAGTGGTCCGCGACACGATCGAGAACCTCAAGGGCGTGGTCGGCACCGCCGGCATCTTCAACTTCTCGCCGGAAGATCACAACGGCCTGGGCCTGGACGCCTTCGAGATGCTCACCGTCAAAAACGGCAAGTTCACCTTCTACAAGAAATAAGCCCTCTCCAGCAGCGTATCAGGAGTCTCTCGTAGAATGAACCTGCCCCAGATCATGCAGTACGGCCTGTCCGGGATCACCGTGGGCAGTGTGTACGCCATCGTGGCGGTGGGTTTCAACATCATCTACAACACCACCGGCATCATCAACTTCGCGCAGGGCGAGTTCCTGATCGTCGGCGCGATGACCGCGATCAGCCTCTCGCGTGTGGTCCCGCTGCCGGTGGCGATCTTGGGCGCGGTCCTGATCACGACCGCACTGGGTGGGTTGATCGAGCTGATCTTCATCCGGCGGGTCCGCGACGCCTCGGTGCTGCGGCTGATCATCATCACCATCGGCCTGTCCATCGTGATCCGCGAGGCCATGCTGCATATCTGGGATGAGAAGCCGTGGTCGCTTCCCTATTTCACAGGGACCTCCAGCACCACCGTCTCGATCCTGGGCGCGTACATTTCGGTCCAGGTCCTTTGGGTCCTCGGCGTCAGCGCCGTCATTGTTGCGGCGCTGACGCTTTTCTTCCGATACACCACCACCGGCCGGGCCATGCGGGCCTGCTCCGACGACCGGATGGCCGCGCGCCTGTGCGGCGTCAACGACCGTTGGATGGTCACACTCTCCTTCATGCTCAGCGCCGGCATCGGCGCCCTGGCCGGCTGCGTGATCTCCCCCATCACCCAAACCCAGTACGACATGGGCGCGCCCCTGGCGATCAAAGGCTTCACCGTCGCGATCCTCGGAGGCTTGGGCAACAGCATGGCCGCGGTGGCGGCGGGATTGTTCCTGGGTCTGTTGGAGGCTTTCGTGGTCAGCCAGTTCGCCTCGGCCTACAAAGAAGTGGTCGCCATCGTGGTGCTCCTGTTGATTCTCGTCTTTCGGCCTAGCGGACTGTTCGCCCGCCGAGGCACAAACTTGAGGGCGGCGTGATGCGGCTGAGGCTCTACTACCCTGTCATCGCTGCGACCGCCCTGATCGTCGCGCTGCACGTTCTGCTGGCGACCACCGGCAAGACGTTCTACATGACCCAGATCACCATGTCCGCCTATTACGCCCTCGTGGTCATCGGGCTGTGCCTGCTTATGGGCTACGCCGGCCAGATTTCACTGGGCCATGCGGGTTTCTTCGCCACCGGAGGCTACACGGTCGCGGTTCTGACGACCTACAACCTCAGCAGCTACAGCAAGACGCCGGTCGTCGAATCGCTGCGATCGCTCGGACTGCTCGTTTCCTGGCAGGACCTCTACGGCCACGAGATCCTGTCCTTCTCCCCCTGGCCGGCCTTCCTCGCCGCGGTCCTGTTGACGGCCCTGATTGCTTTGGCGATCGGCCTGCCTGTGATCCGGCTCAAAGGCCACTATCTCGCCATGGCGACCCTGGGCTTCGGCTTGATCATCTATCGCATCGTTCTGGGCGCGAAGATCTTCGGCCAGGCGGACGGTATCTCCGGCGTCCCACCCTTTCACCTCCTGGACGCCCTCCAGGTCAACGGCCGGGCTCCCTTCCGCATTCAGAACTATTACATCGCCTCGGCCACGGTGCTGGCGACCATGGTTCTAGCCCTGAACCTGGTCCACTCGCGGGTCGGCCGGGCCCTTCGTTCGATCCACGAGAACGAGGAGGCCGCGCACTCACTGGGCATTGACACATACCGCTATAAGCTCGCCACGTTCGTCCTAAGCGCAGTGCTGGCCGCGATCGGGGGTGCGATGCTCAC
>JAGPGT010000205.1 GCA_018055905.1 Phycisphaerae bacterium | reverse complement strand
ATTCGGAAGAATCTCGAAAGACGCCCTCGGCGCCTCCGCTGGTGTCGGTGGTGATCCCGACGTTTAATCGTGCCCATGTCGTAACCCGTGCGATCGACTCGGTCCTGGCGCAAACATATCGTCCGTGCGAGATCCTCGTCGTGGACGACGGATCCACCGACAACACGGCCGACGTGTTGCAGTCGTATGCAGGCCGCATTGTCTACATCCGCCAGAAGAACAGCGGACCCGCGGCGGCCCGAAACCGAGGCATCCGCGAATCCAAAGGCGAGTTCGTCGCGTTTCTCGATTCCGACGACGTGTGGTTGGAGACCAAGATCGAGCGGCAGGTGACTTTGCTGCAGCGTGCAGGCGAGCATGTGCCGTGTTGTCTGTGCAATTCGATTCTGGAGATGCCCAAGTACCGGGGACAGACCTCGTTCGAGTTGGCCAAGCTGAACTTGAGCGAGCCACAGGGGGTGTGCCTCAATCCTGCAGCGATCCTGGCAACGCGGTTCATTTTATTCGTCCAGTCGGTGATGGTCCGGCGAAGTGTTCTGTTGGACTGCGGTGGTTTCGACGAACACCTATGGCTGATGGAGGATCACGACCTGGCGCTGCGGTTGGCCCTAAGAGGGCCGTGGGTGTTGGTCAAGGAACCCCTGACCAAATGGTGCGGGGCGATGAACGAGGGGAATTTATCGGTGGCCGCGACGAAACAGCCGATCCGGCTTTATGAGTCGATCGAGTACATCGACTGCAAGCTTCTGGAACAGGAGATGATTTTGGACCCTCGTGTCAGAGGATACCTGCAACGGGAGCTCCGGAGTGTACGCAGCCGACTGTTGGCCGAGCGGTGGAATGCCAGCGGCGGATTCCTAGGTTTTGTCGGGGCATGCGGTATTCAGATTTGGGATTGTTTGGCGAAGGCGTGGTTTCGACGATCCCCTTTTTATCCATCATGCGACTTGATACCAATCTCATGAGGGGTATCGCCGGTTCTTCGTTGGGCACAGGGAATTATCACCATATCATTTCGGATAGATGGTTACGCGAATATGCGGTGCAAGATTTGTGGTAATGAGGCGGATAATCGGCAATACGAAGTACACGAGATGATGTACGGATGCGGAGATTCTTTCCAGTATTTCCAATGCGCGAAATGTGGGTGCCTCCAGATTGCGAGTATCCCGTCGGACCTATCAAAATACTATGCGAATAACTATTACTCCTATAACAAGAAACCCAGCTCGAACAGGCTGAAAAGGTTTTTGCAGAAACTCCGAGATGGATACTGCGTTTTTGGCCATGGGTTTGTTGGATGGATGTTATCTCGTCTGTATGCCACGGACTCATTTCGCTTTCTCGCTCATTTGCCAATTGACAGGGATTCGCGGATTCTCGACGTGGGCTGTGGATGTGGCCGATTGCTGTTTTCTTTGCAGGAGCTTGGATTTCGAAATCTTCTCGGTGTGGATCCATTTCTTCCTCACGATATTGAGTACCCTAATGGTTTGGTGATCCGAAAGCAGGGATTGAATGAGGTTGGCGGTATTTGGGACCTCATCATGTTCCATCATTCCTTTGAACATATTCCGGATGGTCATGCAGCTTTGAGGCATGTTCATACATTGTTGGATTCCGGGGGGATATGTATAATCCGGGTTCCGACCGTATCCTCATATGCTTGGGAACACTATGGTGTGAATTGGGTTCAACTCGATGCCCCTCGGCATCTATGGCTCCATTCCATCCAAAGCATGGAAATGATGGCTAAGGAAACCAACTTCGCTCTCTCTGTTGTTGTTTACGATTCTGGGGCTATGCAATTCTGGGGCAGTGAGCAGTATGTAAAAGGGATTCCTCTGTGTGATGAGCGATCCTATGCGGTCGACCGAAAGAAGTCAGAGTTCTCCAGGAGACAGATTCGACAATTCGAACGACGGGCTGCAGAACTGAACACTATAAGGCGTGGAGATCAAGTCGCATTCTACTTGCGGAAAGTCCAAAGTCCCAGATGTTAAGGGGACATTGGGGAAATTGCCTTGAGGAGTTCGAAGTTGTGGACTCCAGTATGAACTGAGTGGGTGATGGCGGGGATAAGTGGAGATTCTTGAGGAAGGCGCGGTTGAACCATGGGTGAACAAGTTCTGATAACCGACTTGACTCTTTTTCTCACGGCGGTGCTGAGCGTCGTGACGTTCGCTTTGCCGCGGAAGTACATCCTGGTGCCGTACGTGGTCGGAGCCTGTTGGGTCCCGGCGGACCAGACGGTCATGGTCGGCGAACTGAACTTCCAAGTGCTGCGAATCCTGGTCCTTGTGGGGCTGCTGCGGATGTGGCTTCGCGGGGAAATAACGCCGATTCGATGGAATCGGTTCGACAAGCTCGTCCTGGTCTGGTTCGTCGTCGGCAGCATCGTCTATGTACTGCAGTGGATGAGCACCGCGGCTTTCATCAACCGGTGCGGCCGTATGGTTGAATGGCTCGGGTTGTACTGGGTCTTCCGTCTGACCGTGCGGTCCTGGGAAGATCTGCGGTTCGCCTATGTCGGGCTGGCGGTCTGTGCGATTGCTATGGTTCCATTTGTCGCTTGGGAATGGGCCAACGGAAGGAATGTGTTCACACTGTTGGGACGCGTGACCACCAGTGTGCGAGAGGGAAACTACCGCTGCGCCGCAACGTTTCCGCACTCGATCATGATGGGCCTGTTCTGGGCGACGCTCGTGCCGTTGTTCGTCGGGTTCTCCCGCCAGCAACACAAATGGCTTTTCTGGGGGGCGGTAGCAGCCAGCGCGTTCATGATCGTGGCGACCAACTCGAGCACGCCCATCCTGGCGCTCGTGGCCGGGGCGGCCTTGTTGGCGGTCTATAAATGGCGGTCCTTGACCCGAACGGCGGCTTGGGGGATCGTGGCGATGCTGGTGGCCTTGCACATCGTCATGAAAGCTCCCGTCTGGCACCTTGTGGCTCGAATTGGCGTTGTGTCCGGCTCGACGGGGTGGCACCGGTATAACCTGATCGACAACGCCATCCGCCACTTCAGCGAATGGATGGTGCTCGGCATTCGCAACACGGGGCACTGGGGCTACGGTCTGGATGACATCACCAACCAGTTTATTCTCGAGGGGGTGCGCGGGGGATTTGTCACCTTCGTGTTGTTCTGTGCAATTCTATACGTGGGGGCCAGGGCGTTGGTTCGCCTGTCGTTGCGTTCCCGCGAGAAGCACGAGTCCTATCTGGCGTGGTGCACATTTGTGACGGTCATCGCCCATGTCATCTCCTTCATCGGGGTATCCTACTTCGGTCAGATCACGATGATATGGTACCTGCTGCTCGCCAGCATAGGGTTCTTCTACGGCAAAGTGAATGAACGTCAGGTAGCCAGGCAACCCGTGATGGTGGGTCGGCTGCAACAGGCATGATGCGTGGGGTGGAGGGGGCGGTCGTGACACTTTCTTCAGGAAATCCGGAACGCGGAATGCCCAAGCCAGACGTGACCATCATTATCGTCAACTGGAACACCCGTGAGATTCTGCGGGACTGCCTGCGGTCCGTCTACCGGAATGCGGGCCCGATCGACTTCGAGGTGATCGTCGTCGACAACGCCTCGACGGATGGTTCCGCCGAGATGGTTCGGACCGAGTTCGACAAGGTTCAACTCATCGCCAATTCCGACAACCGCGGATTTGCCGCCGCCAACAATCAGGGAATGGCTGTGGCGACGGGACGGTACGTTCTTCTGTTGAACAGCGACACCATCGTGCTCGACGGGGCTATCGCCAGGAGCGTGGAATTCGCCGATGTGCATTCTGATGCGGCGGTGATCGGGTGCCGGGTGCTCAACCGCGACCGGTCACTGCAGCCGACGTGTTTCATGTACCCGTCCGTGCTGAATCTGGCGATCGCGGTGCTGTATCTGGACAAGCTGTTCCCCCGGAATCGGTTCTTCGGGCGTGAACGCATGACCTGGTGGAACCGAGATGACGTGCGTGAGGTCGAAGTCGTTACCGGCTGTTATATGCTAGTACGCCGCGAGGCCCTAGATTGCGTCGGGCTCATGGACTCCGATTACTTTATGTATGGAGAAGAGACAGATTGGTGCTGGCGGTTCCACCGAGCCGGTTGGCGATTGATGTTCACCCCCTCGGGCGAGATCATTCATTTGGGCGGCCAGAGCACCGCTCAGGTCCGGCCGCGGATGCTATTACAATTACGCAGCGGGGTTCTGTTGTTCTTCCACAAGCAGCGGTCACGTCCTGCATACTGGGCCGCGTGTCTGCTGACATCGTTGTGGTTCACTGTGCGGATCCCCGCGTGGGGGCTCAAGGCGCTTCTATCTCGAAAGAACAGGGCGAACAGCCTTCTGCTGGTCCGCACCTACGCGAAGGGTTGCATCAAAAGCCTTGGCGGTTGGAGAGGACTGTGCACCGCGGTATCGTAAAGTCACATGTTGAACGAGACGTATTCCCGAAGGGTTCCCCTCAATCAAGGATTCCTGTGATTCCGCCAGCCCATCCTCGGTTTGTCATCATCACTCCGGCTTTTAACGAGGAGCCGTACCTAGAGGTGACCATTCCGTCGGTGACGTCCCAAACGCGGGTTCCGTTACGATGGATTATTGTCGACGACGGTTCCACGGACCACACGCGAGAGAAGGTTATGCAGGTGGCACAGGCGTTTCCGTGGGTCGTGTACCATCGTCGCCACCGCCAGCCCGGGCAGGCCTACTTCGCCAGCAACGTCTATGCGATTATGGAAGGTGTGGACCTAGCCAAGGACCTCGACTACGAGTTCCTCGCGATCCTGGACGCCGATATTACTCTCCCCTACGATTACTACGAACAGATTTTCGCCCGCTTCGAAGCGGATCCGGAACTGGGCGTCGCGTCGGGAGTGTACGAGAACCTGATCGATGGTTCGCTACGGAAAGTCTTGAGCGATCGGCGGTCCACCCCCAAGGCGATCCAGGTATTCCGCAGGGCCTGTTTCGAACAGATCGGTGGGTACTTGCCTCTCCCCCACGGGGGAGAAGACACATGCTCGTGTGTGATGGCCCGGATGAACGGGTGGAAGACGTGGTCGTTCCCCGATATCAAGGTCGTTCATCGGCGTCCCACAGGTGTGGGGAACGCCAAGAGCATTCTGCGGGCCCGCTTCGTGCAGGGTCGCGCCGACTACGGCGTGTCGACCCATCCGTTGTTCATGATCGTCAAATCGTTCAAGAGATGCCTGCTGGAGTCGCCCCGTTTTGTGAGCGGGATCCTGCGTCTAGCCGGATACACCTATGGATTCCTCAAACGTGACCCGCGTCAGATGCCTCCGGACGTCGCGCGATTCGCCAGGAAAGAGCAACTCCGGCGAGTCTTTTGTTTCAATCGCCTCCCGAAGAGCAAGAGAGCGGCTTCAGAATCCTCACAGGACGATTGAATTAGGAGACATGATGAAACGCAAGTTGCCCAAGATCTGTTTGGCAGCTTCGGCTGGAGGACACCTGAGTCAGTTGCGCAAGGTGGCCGAGGCCTGGGCCGGACTGTCTACCTTCTGGGTGACTACGGGTCGAATGGTCAGTGGCTCGCTCGGAGAGAATAGCAAGGTTTACGCCGTGGGGGAGTGCAATCGTGACCACCCGTTTCGCCTGATCGCAGTGCTGTCCCGCTGTATCTTCATCACTCTGCGCGAGCGACCCGATGTGGTAATCAGCACGGGGGCTGCTCCCGGTTGTCTGATGTGTCTGTTGGGCAAACTAATCGGAGCCAAAATCGTTTGGCTGGATAGTATCACGAATGTGGAGCGACTTTCTTTGTCCGGACGGCTCGTTCGTCCGTTCGCCGATCTGTTCCTCGTGCAGTGGCCTGAGTTGATCGCGAAGTATCCGAAGGCCGAGTATGTTGGAGCGGTGATATGATTTTCCTTACCGTGGGGACTCAGTTTCCGTTCGATCGTCTGGTCCGGGCGGTGGACGATTTGGCCGGCAAGGGACTGATCGGCGAAGAGGTCTTTGCCCAAGTGGGGGACAGTGCGTACAAGCCTCGCCACTTCGAGGCGGTGACCTCCCTGGATAAGCACGCTTTTGACGCACAACTGGTGAAAGCCTCCGCCATTATCAGCCATGCGGGGATGGGGACCATCGCAATGGCAATGGATCACCAAAAGGCGTTATTGGCTATGCCTCGCCGTCGCTGCTATGGCGAGGTCGTCAACGACCACCAGGAGGGACTGGCGAACAAGTTCGCCGCGTGCGGCCATATTCTGGTGGCGCAGGACGAGACGGAATTGCCCGAGCGAATTCGCCAACTCAAGGTTTTTATCCCACGTCTCCGCCATCCGAGTCCAGATGCTGTAGTCCAGCGAATCTCTCGTTTCCTGGACTCTCTG
>JAGPGT010000204.1 GCA_018055905.1 Phycisphaerae bacterium | reverse complement strand
CAACTGGGGCTACAACAGCGAGGTGGGCGGCATCGTCCCGGCCGACTACGAAATGGACCCCCGTGTCGTACAGAACACGCTGCCCGGCTACTCGATCCGCGATGCGCTGCTCGATATTCCGTCCATCTCGATCTCGATGAATCCGCTTGATTTCATCAGCACCGCCTCCGGCATCTACGCCAACCCGCAGAGCCGCTGGGAACGCAAGTGTTCGGTCGAATACATCCTGCCCGACGGCACGCCCGGTTTTCAGAACGACTGCAAGATCGAGATTCACGGCAACTCGAGCCGGCGTCCCTGGCGGATGCAGAAGCACTCGCTTCGCCTGACCTTCACCGGCCAGTACGGCCCGACGAAGCTGCGGTATCCGTTGTTTCCTGCCTCGACTGTTGACAAATTCAATCAACTCGTCCTGCGGGCTGGCTTCACCGATTCCTGGGCGCTGGTCTCGTGGGACCCGTCTCGTTACCGTCCCAACGACTCCCAGTACCTTCGCGATGCCTGGATGAAGGAGACCTTCCGCGACATGGGCCAGCCTTCCAGCTACGGCAGCTTCGTGCACCTGTACGTCAACGGCCTGTATTTCGGCCTGCACAACCTTAGCGAGCGAGTGGCCGCGGACTTCTTTGCCGACCATCTCGGAGGTGAGCCACAGGATTGGGAGATCAACAACGATTTCTCCACGCCGGGGCCTCGCTGGAACGCCATGATGGCGATCGACCCTTCGACGCCGGCTGGATACGCCAAAATGCAGGAGTATCTGGACTTCGAGAACTTCGCCGACTACATGTTGCTGCACTTTTATGCGGATGCCGAGGACTGGCCGCACCACAATGGCTACGCGGCGGTCAACGCTCGCAGCGGCGACGGTCGGTTCCGCTTCTTCGTCTGGGACCAAGAGATCGTTCTGGATTATCACGGCCGGGCGGCCTCCCGCATCGACAACCCCAACGGAGCCGGTAGTGTCTTTCAGAAGCTACGGACCAGCGAGGAGTTCCGCTTGCTCTTCGCCGATCGGGTGTACAAGCATTGTTTCAACGACGGCGCCCTGAGCGTCGCGGCGTCTCAGGATCGGTATCGTGACCTGGCATCCTGGATCGACAAGGCCATCGTCGCAGAGTCCGCTCGCTGGGGCGACGTGCAGATGAAGACCCCTTATGGTAATGCGATTCAACAGCCCACCCCCTTGACCGACGTCAATCACAACATGTTTCCGCCGGTTCCGCACGGACCGGATTACTACTTCACGCGGGAGGATTCCTGGGTGGTCGAGCGAGACAACATCGTTGGCAATTACCTCCCCGCCATCCACAACACGGCCAATTCCTATGCCCTGATCAATGTTTTACGGGCGGCGAAACTCTACCCGATGATCGATCCTCCGATCTTCCACGTCAATGGGATCCCTCAGCACAGCGGACAAGTCTCTCGCGGCGACGTGTTGACCATGACCAATCCAAACGCCAGGGGAACGATCTACTACACGCTCGACGGCAGCGACCCTCGCGCCCCAGGCAGCGTGGCACAGCCGGCGGCCGAAAACGTCCTCGTCCCCGAGGAAGCCGCCAAACGAGTGCTCATCCCTCAAAGCGACATCGGCCACACCTGGCGAAGCGGAGAGCCTTTCGACGATTCCAGCTGGATCAGCGGCTCCGGCGGCGTCGGGTTCGAACGAAGCACCGGTTACGAGTCGCTGTTCAAGATCGATGTGTCAAGTCGGATGTACGGCGTGAACGCCACTTGTTATATCCGAGTCCCGTTTCTTGTCGCCGTAGAGAACCTGCGAGAACTGGCTGGTTTGGTCCTGAAAGTGAGGTACGACGATGCGTTTGTGGCCTATCTCAACGGTGTCGAGGTGGCCCGCGACCTCTTCACAGGAATCCCTCAGTGGAACTCGTCCGCCATGGGCAGTCATTCGGACTCGCAAGCCGTATCTTTCGTTGATTTCGACATTTCCTCGCATGTCGGTTTGCTCCGTCCGGGCGTCAACCTCCTGGCCCTCCACGCAATGAACGCCAGTGCGACAAGTTCCGACTTCCTGATCTCCGTCAAGCTGGTCGCGACGGCCGACAACTCAGGGAACGACGTCAGCGTTGCCGCTTCGGCTGTGCGATATGCCACTCCCATACGTCTCGACGACACTCCACATGTTAAGGCAAGGATCTTGGACAACGGCCAGTGGAGCGCTCTGAACGAAGCGAGGTACAACGCCCAGTAAATCCTCGATTGTTCCATTGTGTTTCCGGGAATCACAGTGAACTTGTCCCTGGCGAGGGTTTGTGGTAGGATGCCGGCAGTGGTCGAGGTCTTGTCGGGCCGGACCGCGATGACTGAGGTGCAGAAAGGAGTCGTTGTCTCATGTCCCCATCGCGAATCTTCCGTCTGTCTTGTGTGTGGGTTGTCTGTTTCGTCGCATCGGTGCCTGCTGCCGTCAAGGTGTGGGAGGAGCCTTTGACCTTACCGACGTATCGTCTCGATCCGCCGGACGTGAACCCACGGTTCTACACGAAGGAGTCATACCAGGGCGCGCAGAAGCGGATCTATCCCTACCCCATGCTCGACGGCGTCACCGGCATCCGCGAAGAGAAGACCTACAAAGCCCTGTACCTGGAGAACGAATACATCAAGCTGTGCATCCTGCCGGAGATCGGCGGGCGGCTCTGGTACGCCACCGACAAGACCAACGGCTACGAGATCTTCTACCGCCAGCATGTAGTCAAGCCCGCGCTGATCGGCATGCTGGGCGCCTGGGTTTCCGGAGGCATCGAATGGTGCGTCTTCCACCACCATCGCAACACCACGTACATGCCGGTCGATTACACACTGGCCTCGAATCCCGACGGCAGCAAGACCCTCTGGTTCGGCGAGACCGAGCGTCGCCACCGGATGAAGTGGCTGATCGGCGTGACGCTTCGTCCGGGCTCGTCCACCATCGAGGCGACAGTCAAGATCTTCAACCGCACCGCCGAGCCGCACTCGATTCTGTACTGGGCCAATGTCGCGGTGCACGTCAATGACGACTACCAGATTTTGTTCCCGCCGAGCGTCACCACGGCTACCTACCACTCCAAGAACGACTTCTCGCACTGGCCGATCGGCAGTGGTCGCTATCGCGGTGTGGACTACAGAGGCGTGGACCTGTCTTGGTGGAAGAACCACCCCGAGCCGGTCTCGTTCTTCGCGTGGGACCTGAAAGAGGACTTCATGGGTGGCTACGACCATGGCAAGCAGGCGGGCACCGTCCACGTAGGCGACCACCACATCGTCTGTGGTGCCAAACTCTGGGAGTGGAGCCCTGGCGAGACCGGACGCATGTGGGACAAGATCCTCACCGACGAGGACGGGCCTTATGCGGAACTGATGGTAGGTGCGTGGTCGGACAATCAGCCGGACTACAGCTGGATCTCGCCGCACGAGACCAAGACCTTCACGCAGGTCTGGTACCCCGTCCGCGACATCGGCGGTTTCAAGAACGCCAACACACAGGCCGCGGTGAACCTGGAGGCAGGCGAAGGCAAGGCCAGGCTCGGCTTCTACGCAACCTCCAAACACCACAAGGCCCGCGCGATCCTCCAGGCAGGGGACCGGACCGTGCTGGACAAGACCATCACGATCGGGCCTGAGAGCCCGTTCGTCGAGGAGGTCTCGTTGCCCGAGGGGACCGAGAGGACCGACTTGACCGCGAGCCTCGTGACCAGGTCGGGCCAGACGCTGATCACGTACCGACCGGTGGAGATCGTGGGCGATCCGAACCTGCCTGCGACAGTCAAGCCGCCCGTTGCTCCCAAGGACATTGCGACGGTCGAGGAACTGTATCTGACCGGGCTTCGCATCGAACAGATCCACAACCCCCGGGTTAATCCGTTCGACTATTACGAGGAGGCTTTGAATCGCGATCCGAACGACGTACGGACCAATATCGTCGTCGGCATCGGTTACAACCGACGGATGATGTACGAGAAAGCGGAGGAACACCTGCGCCGTGCGGCGGCGCGAATGACCGCGGAGTACACACGGGCCCGCGACGCCGAGGCGCTGTACCATCTGGCGATCGCGCTGAGGGCCCAGGACAAAGTGGACGAGGCTTACGACCTGTTTTACCGGGCCTCTTGGGACTACGCGTTCCGCTCCGCATCCTATTACCAATTGGCGGAGTTGTCCGCTCGCAAGGGCGATTTCGTCAAGGCGCTGGAGCAAGTGCGAGAGGCGATCGCGACGAACACCACCGACACGCGGGCCATGAATCTGCAGGCCGCGATCCTGACGCGCCTGGATAGGCCCAAGGAGGCGGCTGCGGTCCTGACCAAGATCCTCGCTGAGGACCCACTGGATTTTCTGGCGAGAAACGAGCTGGCTACGGCGCAGCGGAAGTTCGCGTCCCGGGGCAAGGTTGAGGAGACGCTGCGCGACCTGGAGTCCGCGATGCGCCGGGACCTTCAGGCGTACCTGGAGCTGGCGACGGACTACATGGCTTGGGGGTTCTGGGACGAGGCATTGGCGGTGCTGACCCGCGCCGCCCGCGACAAGACCGACTTGGCGGGCAGTTCGCCCCTAGTCTACTACTACCTGGGTTACCTCCACGAACGCAAGGACGATGCCGATCTGGCTAAGCAGCTCTACGACCATGCGGTCGGTATGCCCAGCGAGTACGTCTTTCCGTTCCGCGCCGAGACCGCGACGGTGTTGCGTTCTGCGATCGCGAAGAACCCGACCGACGCCAAGGCCCACTACTATCTGGGCAACCTGCTGTACGAGATCCAGCCGGAGAGGGCGATCGAGTGCTGGGAACGGTCCGTTGCTATCGACGGGTCGTTCGCAACGGCACATCGAAACCTGGGGTGGGCATACTATCGCACGAAAAACGACGTGGCGAAGGCCATCGCCAGCTATGAGCGGGCGGTCGTCTGCAATGGACAAGACCCGCGCCTGCTCACCGAGCTGGACGAACTGTACGAGTTGGGCAACGCAGACCCCGCTAGGCGTCTGGCGGTCCTGGAGAAACATCGGTCGGTCGCGCTGAAGCGAAACGACAGCCACCTGCGACTGATCATGGCCCAGGTCCTGGCGGGCAAGTACGACGAGGCGGTCGATGCCCTGGCCAGGACGCTGTTCCACGTCCGCGAAGGCGGCGGCGAGATCCGCGACGTTTACGTGGACGCACATCTGCTTCGCGGCCTGTCGCGTCTGAAGGCGGGCAAGGCCAAGGATGCCTTGATGGATTTCCTCGCGGCTGCTGAGTATCCAGAGAACCTTTCGGTCGGTCGGCCTCAGAACGATCCTCGCGCCGCCCAGTTCGCCTACTATGCGGGCTGTGCCTACGAGGCGATGGGCGAGGAAGCAAAGGCCCGGATGCTCTTCACGAAAGCTGCTGGCGAGACGATCGCAGGCGACCGACGGGGCGGGTTCCGTTCGCCCGATACGCGGTTCTACCGGGCGATGGCCCTTAAGAAGCTTGGACACGACGACGAGGCGACAAAGGAATTCGACGAGTTGATCAAGACAGGCGTCGAGCGTTTGACGCGAGGCGAGGATGCAGACTTCTTCGCCAAGTTCGGCGAGCAACAGACCCGCCAGGTCCAGCAGGCCTCGGCCCAGTACACGATCGGCTTGGGCTGCCTGGGCAAAGGTGACGTGACCGGCGCCCTGACGGCGTTCGAAGCCGCCTCGAAGCTCAACGTCAGCCACGTCTGGGCCAAGATCCAGGCCGCGGAGGCCAAGCAGATGGGATCATTGGGCGCCGCCAACCCTGCGAACTGATGGATTTCTTGGGCGTCTTCGTCCCGCGTGGGGATGCCTCGGCCGGGCGAAACGTCGGTTGACTTTCTCTCGCGGATGTCCTACAAAAGGGGTATGACGAAGGCAGTTGGGCGAAGCCCTGTGAATCCTCGTGCTCGCGACCCGCGTGAGGCGGATGGTCTGCTTCCGAACTGGGCCGATCCGGCGCGGACGATGGTGTTCTTCGGTCTTGGGTTCGCGTATCTGTGGCTGTGGGTCAAGCCCGCTTTGATCGCCAGTTGCGGCACGGTCACGAATTTCCCGGTGTTCTACAAGGGTTGGCCGTTCTTCTTCGAGACCGTGCGAACGCCTGGCGGCTTCCTCCAGTACGTCTCGGCTTTCGCATCACAGATGTTCCATTTTTCTTGGGCTGGCGCTGCGGTCATTACGCTGCACGCTTGGGCGCTGTCCGCCTGTATCGGCTATCTGTTTCGAAAGGTGGAACTGCCCGGCGCGCGTTTGTTGCGGTTCGTCCCTGCGATCTTGATGATCGTCGCGTATGCGAGGTACAGTTACCATCTGCCGCTGTTTGTGGGCGCGTTGGCGTCCGCAGCGTTCGCGAGTCTGTACGTACAGTCGGTCGCAAGGGCCC